>NZ_JBFHFD010000340.1:0-9091 GCF_041583735.1 Novipirellula sp. | reverse complement strand
GGAACCTGATTCCGTACCACGCTGGATGGGCGGGCGAATGCCATTGTCGAGTGAACTTAGTGCCGAACTGCGGTTGAAAATCGAGCAAGCGGCGGCTGGCAAATTTGTCGGACGCGAGATGAAGGCGTTGCGGCGATTGTTCGAGATCCAAAGTCGCTGGAGCGTGCTGCCGCGAAGCGATCAGTTTTTAATCGAACGGATCGAAACTCGCGGTGGTCACCAATTGTTTCTGTTTCCGTTCGAAGGTCGGTTGGTCCATGAAGGATTGTCGGCGTTGCTGGCGTATCGAATCTCGCGTTTTCAAAAGACCACCTTCACGATGGCTTGTAATGACTACGGGATCGTGTTGCAGTCGCCGCATCGAGTGGACATTGATGATGCGATCGGTCGCAAGATTTTTTCCGCCGACGATCTCGTTAACGATATTCTCAATAGCATGAATTCAACAGAGATGGCGAAACGTCAATTCCGCCAAATCGCTCGCGTGGCCGGGCTGATCCATCAGGGGTTCCCGGGACGTGGAAAAAGCACAAGTCATATCCAAGCCAGCAGCAATTTGTTCTACGACGTTTTTAGCCAGTACGATCCCGACAATCTGTTGCTAGAGCAAAGTCGTCGCGAGGTGTTGGAGTTGCAACTTGAATCGTCCCGAATGTTTGACGCTCTCGACCGGATCGAGCGAAGTGAGATTGTTGTCACCGAACCACCCAAAGTCACGCCATTATCGTTTTCATTGTTGGTCGATAAGTTGCGCGATCGTGTTAGCAGCGAAACGTTGGCGGATCGGATTCGTCGATTGCAATCGCAACTCGAAAAAGAGGCGGATAAGGAGAATTAAGCGATGAAGCAAACCATGGATGTGGATGTCGGGTGCATCGCGTTGCAACTGCATGCTGATCGAGCGGTGTTTTGGCCAGCGCAGCGGGCGTTGTTTGTGGCAGATACTCATTTTGGCAAAGCGGCGACGTTTCGGCGTCATGGCATTCCGGTACCAAGCGGAAGCACGGCGGGGACATTGCACAAAATCGAGTCACTATTGCAATCGACCCACGCGACTCGGTTAATCATTCTCGGTGACATGTTTCATGCCCGATCGTCACTATCGCCGAAGGTGTGTGAGTTGCTCGAGGCCTTTTTTGCCAAACATGACGAGATCGATTTCACCTTGGTGCGTGGCAACCACGATACCCAGGTGGGACGACTGCCCTCGTCGTGGCCGATCGAGGTGGTTGATCCCGGAACGAGGATGGGGGCGGTCGCATTGGGGCATCATCCGGCGCCCGTTCCCGGCGATGCCTCGTTGTTGTTGTGTGGTCATTTGCACCCGGCGGTTCGCTTCGCCGTCGGTGGCGAAAATTTTGGAAAACTGTCCTGCTTTTGGCTTTCCAAGCGATGTTTTGTATTGCCGGCGATTGGTGGGTTCACCGGCACGCATGTGATTCGCCCGCAACGCGGTGATCAAACTTGGATGATTCTTGATGATGGGTTGGCCGGTGGAAATGATGCCGGTACGTTGCTTCATCAACACTATCGATGACGTCGGAAATGCGGTATGCGGTTTGCGGCGTTTTGATCATGAGAACAATGACATGGTATTGAATCACGCAGGCAACCACGAACGGATCTGATGGGATATTGGAAGCAAACCTTCTCGGAATTCTCTGCCGATCGTTGCACCACGCTGGCAGCAGCGTTGGCCTACTACACCGCCTTTGCGCTGCCGCCGCTGCTGTATTTGTTGTTGACAATTTTGACATTCGGAATGTCGTTGGCTTACGATTCGGATCACGCCAAGGCCGAGGCTCATGAGGTTTTGACGACGCAGACGGCGCAGTTAATTGGCAATGAATCGATCAGTAATGAAATCTCTGCGATCCTGAAAAGCAGCGACGAAACGTCGGGCAAGTGGTGGAAAACGCTACTCAGTTTCGGCGGCATCGTACTGGGGGCGACCGGTGTGTTGTCGGCACTTCAAGACGCCATGAATCAGGTTTGGGCGGTTCGCCCCGATCCCGAAAAATCGGGTGTGAAAGCGATGGTTCGCAAACGGGTGATGTCGTTTGTGATGATTCTTGGATTGGGGTTTCTGCTGCTCGCATCCCTGATCGTTTCCTCGGTGGTAGCGGCGGCTGGTGAGCGATTAACGGACATGATCGGAATCCGATTCGGCTTGGTCAGCGGTCTCAGTTATCTGGTTCAAGCAGCGGTCGTGATGATCGTGTTCGCGTCGATTTTCAAGTGGATGCCCGATGCTAAAATCGAGTGGCGCGAAGTGATGGTGGGCGCATCGATCAGCACCGCTTTATTTCTTGTCGGTCGCTTTGCGCTCGATTGGTATTTCTCGATTGCCACACCTGGAGCCCAGTTGAGCTCTGCCGCCGCTTCGATCGCGGTGTTGTTGGTGTGGGTGTATTACACGTCGATGATTGCGTTGTTTGGGGCCGAGTGCACTCAGGTTTATGCCGTTCGCTATGGCCGAGGAATCCGCCCCGATCGTCACGCAGTGCATGTCGTCGAGTCGATCGAGCGAACCTAGGATTCCTATTCCTCGATAGCGAAACTTGCCAAGCGTTTCGTATCAGAGACGAGTCGAACGTGTCTTTCACGCTTGCCGTAACGCTGGACGATCACCCGTCAACCTGCTTGTTCAGAGAGCACTTTTTTAGCGATTCGCGGTATACGGGGCGTTTCACTAACGCTGTGACACGTAAGTTGATTGTTTTGCTTGCCGTGGAATCGCGGCACGTGATTCGCTACGTAAGAGAGCTACTACACCACCCTTGTGCTCTAGAGGAACAATAAAATGTTAGTACCCATCATTGGTTGGATGATCTCGGGATTGATCATTGGTTTAATCGCGCGTGCCCTCGTTCCGGGACGTCAAGCGATTGGGATTTTGCGGACCATGCTACTTGGAATCGTCGGCTCGTTTATCGGTGGATTCGCAGGTTTTTTGCTGATGGGAGGCGAACCGCTGCAAGCTGCGGGTTGGATCGGATCGATCATTGGTGCGGTTATCTTGCTGGTTCTCTTTTCCCGTGGGGATCGATTGACGACCTAGATCCACACCGATGTTTCTAACCCAACGGATGCCACTAATCCCAAATGCCAAGCCCAGATATTGGAAAGTTAAAAATGGACATTCCACAAATTCACTCGGAGTCAGATGGTGTCGTCGGCACGATGGGCGAGATCCATTTGGCTGCGGGAAAGCACGTCGCGATGCGTCAATGGCGAGAGGATCCAGGCGGATTTTCGCAATCGCATTGTCGTGATTACGAGACCGTCGGTTTTTTGCTACGCGGGGTCATCCAAATCGAATTGGACGGCGGAACGGCCACGATCAAGGCCGGCGATTCATGGCTTGTTCCCGAAGGAGCCCCCCATCGCTATCGGGTCGTCGAACCGATTGTAGCGGTGGAAGCCACCAGCCCGCCCGCCTGTTTCGGCGAGCATGACGAGATCGACAGCACTTCACACACAAAACCCCGATAGTCCCGTCGGAACTCAGCGAGCCGCGATCTGCTTCACCTCGTCGGCGTTGAGGATGCGATCAAATACCGCCACCTCATCAAGCCGCCCCTCCCAATTCGAATCGTTGTCGCTGCGGCCTCCGACGAAAATCTGGTCGAGTCCAGGATGGGGCACTGCAACCGAGTCGCTTTGCAGTTCAGCGGCATCGTTTCCATTCAGGTAGACTCGCACCTTCGATCCGTCACGAACGAGCATGAGATGGTTCCATGTCCAACGTGGGATCACGGTTGACCCAACCAACGTTTCGTTGCTCGTTCCCTGTTTGAAAATCAAACGTCCCGCCTCGTCACCGCTGCCGGCAACCCCCAAATGCTCGCCGAATTCGGTGATGCTGTGGGCGTGGTCACGAGAAAACAGCCAACCGGATACCTCGCGTGCTTTATCGGGCATGCCGTTCCAAAACCACATCGACACACTGTAACCCTGCGGCGTGTTTCCGATTCGCGATCGCAATCGTCCGCCCGCGAAATGGGCACACCGATTCGGTTCACCGTCGGCCGTTAGCACCGCCGATGCGGGGCCTTCCAAAAAGAACACGACGCCTGGTTCGTAGATCGCATCACGATGATGTGTGGTGCTGTCGCGAGCAATCGGAGCTTCCATTTCGTCCAGACGCCAATAAGCAAGTGGCTTGGCGTCGAGCGTTGCTTGACACGCCGGGCCCTTGGCTTGAGTGACCGCACGCCTCGGTTTTCCAGAGACCTGTTCGATCAGACACATTGCGGCAGCAACGATTTTGGGTTCCGCTTGCACTTCGAGCCCCGCCGAACGGGCTGCCCAAGTATTGTAGCCGCCCAGTGGATGTTGTTCCGCAGGCGGAATGTAACCGTCGGCTCCGTTGGCGAGTTCAATCACCATCGTTTTTTCAAACGGACTCTGCTGTTTCAGCTTCAACCCGGAAAGGGCGTACGTTTCGTTGGGCGTGGTGGCGATCGCAATGTCGCCAATTCGCATCGCTTGCACCACCACCTCGGTCGATTGTAAATCGTGCAGCAAGACTTGTTCACGAGCGTACACCTCCGTAGTCGTCTTGGGCAACTCTCCCTCAAGTGTATCGACAATTTGCTGAGCCCACTGTAACCGTTGCTGATCAGGGACGCGGTAGTTCAAGCGAAATCGAGATTCAGCCATGTCGATTGTATCGGCGTCATCGTACTCGATAGTCTCGAGCGTTTCGGTGGCGATGTTCAGCAGTGCATCGGTATAGGCTTGGATGGTGTCGTATTGACTCGGCTCGGCGGCGGCATAGTCGCGTCGCCAAATATCGCCGCTGCATCCGTGTGACATCGTAGCGACAACATTTTTTGCGTCAGGGTATTTTTGTTGGATGTAGTTTTGCATGCCGTTGCAGTACAGCCCATAGTAGTCGGCGCTGATCGGAGAATCGCCAAAGTAATGCATCGAGAAATTCGACAGCACGGCGATCGGAACTCCGGCGCTGGATTCAAATGCGATCATCGACAACTCGGGGTCCTCGGGGCCCGATTCGCCAGTCACATCGTCGGGGTTGCGAGCGGCATGCATGTTCGCTCGCACGGTCGGGTTGCCAAAGGGATCGTTGTCGATCCGGTCGGGACGCCGAATCCAACGTCGCAGCGCGGTGAAATCCGCCGCCTCGGCGGATCCCCATCCGACTCGCGCAGGTTGTAGGTTGGCTTCCGCGTTGACGATCGATTCGACGATCCGCTCTCGCAGCAGCGGAATGTAGGTCAGATCGGCATCGGTCCCCAATGCGCCGAACGCTGACGGCGCGGTGTGGGTGTGCGTGGCCGAAATCATGATGTGATCGGACTTCAATCCGGTGCGTTTGGCGGCTCGACTTTTGGCGTCATCCAACAGCATCTTGGGCACCATGCAGCTATCGACGACGACCAGGGCGATTGATTCGCTGCCGTCGCTGATCACGATCGCTCGTGAGCTGACCGGTGTTTTGATTTGCCCGGCGGTTTTCGATGTCATCCCGCCGTTGACCAGGACGGGGAACTGAGTCGGCGAGACATCGACAATGGCCGCACCGACTTGCAGCTCGGCCACGGCGGCTGAGTGCGAAAGGAAGGTCAGTGTGGTGGCGAGCGCGGCGGCTAAACAAAATCGGATCATGGGAACTCGCGTGGTAGGAAGGGGCGGGGTCGGAAAGGTAGGACGGGCATTGAGATCGCTGCTGGAGCGATCGCCGGTGGGGAGATTACCGGTGGAGCGATTACCGGTGGGGTCGGATGACCATTCTAGTGGATTGCGAAACGCGAGGGGGGACGAGAGCAACGCAGGAGAATGCGAAAATCTCGGTTGGCTCACCTTTCCACATCGGGGTCGGTTTGTCAAAACAGGGATCGGAACGGGGGCTCGATCGATCCCGGTTCCCCCCGATCGGTCCTCGAATGCGGACACCTTTGCCACTGTCGCAGCGGTAGTGTGGCCGTTTTGCCGCCTGTTTTCGAACCTGTCGTCTTTGAATTGATTCCAGTCACGCGTGAGCTTTGATGAGCCATTTCTCTTACGAACTTTTGCATCGCGATTCCCAAACCGGCGCCCGTCGCGGTGTTTTTTCGACGCCCCACGGTACCGTTCAGACGCCTGGGTTTATGCCGGTCGGGACACAGGGCACGGTCAAAGGGGTGACCATCGATCAGGTCGCGGCCACCGGCGCAGAAATGATCTTGGGTAACACCTACCATCTCGCCCTCCGACCCGGCCACGAAACGGTACGTCGATTGGGGGGATTGCATGGGATGACGTTGTGGGAAGGCCCAATTCTGACTGACAGCGGCGGGTTCCAAATTTTTAGCCTCCAATCGATTCGCGAAATCAACGAACAACAGGCGACGTTCCGCAGCCATATTGATGGATCGATCGTGCAATTGACCCCCGAGCACAGTATCGAGATCCAAGAGTCTCTTGGCAGCGATGTCGCGATGGTGCTGGACCACGTCGTGGCGCTGCCAGCAAAGCGATCCGAAGTCGTCGACGCGATGGAGCGTTCGATCCGCTGGGCCGGTCGCTGTTTGAACGCGGCAACACGCGATGACCAGGCGCGTTTTGCGATCGTGCAAGGCGGCTTGGACACCGAATTGCGAATTCAATGTGCGACCGAGTTGTCGTCGATGAATTTCGAAGGTTTCGCCGTGGGCGGTCTAAGTGTCGGCGAAGCTCCGAGCGAGATGTACCGCATCACCCAGGCCACCTGTCCTCATCTGCCCGAGCACAAGCCACGTTATTTGATGGGCGTGGGACGGCCGATCGATTTGCTCGAAAGCGTCGCTCGCGGGATCGATCTATTCGACTGCGTGATGCCCACTCGCAATGGACGCAACGCGATGGCGTTTACGGATCGCGGCAATGTCAAAATTCGCAATGCAAAGTATCGCGATGAAACGCGGCCGCTCGAAGAACACTGTCCGTGTCTGGCGTGTCGTCACAGCCTCGGCTACCTGCGGCACTTGTTTGTTGCCAAAGAAATGCTGGGGCCAATCCTGTTAACGATCCACAATTTGACGTATTACCAACGTGTGATGGCCGAAGCACGCCAAGCGATCGAGAACAACACGTTCGCTCAATACGTGATCGACAAAAAGGCAGGCTGGGGTATCATCGACGAACCGGATGCCGATGTGGAATAGGCTTTCCAGATGTGTCATGCCGCTTTATTTCGCGGCGGCCCCCCTGATCCAGGCCCGTTCATCCAGGCCCGTTCATGTTCCAGTCTGCTTCGGATTGCCAGCACATCAGCGATCGTTTTACCGCGGCGCCCGTCGCTCGACCGCGATCGCAGTCGGTGCTACCGCCGCGACATCCACCGTTCCTATTTGGTCGCTGTGACGTCGTCCCCCGCGTTGTAAGTAGTCGCTCCAGCGACGTCCTTTGCGTGATTCGGAAGGTCCAGGTGCAATCAAGAACACCGCACCGAGTCCGAACAACAACCCTGCCGAAGCCGAGCCCAAGGTCACCAGCGTGCCGCCAGGCCCGATCGGTTTATCTGAAACTTGCGGTGGCCCGAGTTCCGCGACAAGGTTTGTCGAAAGAGCAGCGGTGCGGCTTGCCTGAGCTTCAGTCAATGCCTTCTCGGCGGTTTCCAGTAGCGTTGTGCGATGTTTGACTTCGGCATCCACGTTCGCGTAATCGGTCCGTGCTGCTGCCAACGCCTCGAGCCGCGAGGTTAATTGTTCTTTGCGAGTTTTGAGTCGCGATACCCGCTCGGCTTCTTGCTTAAGCGTCGGCTCCATTGCCTTGACTGCGACGCGGGCTTCCTCTTGCATTCGGCTGCGAATCTCTTGTTCGGTCGATTGAGCGTTTTGCAGGATCGGGTGATTCGGTGTGCGGTTTGCCGCCAGTTCACTACTGCGAATTTGGGCATCAATCAATCCGTCTTTCAGACGAAGCAGCGAGGGTTGCAGCGACAATAGGTCGCTGCCACTGGCTAACAAATGGTCGGGGTTTTCCGAACCGACGACCAGTAGGTCACGAAGTGCGTATAGCTTTTCGAGATCCAATTCGGCGATTTGCAATTCGCGAACGGTTTCTTCAAGGGTGCGTCGGTTGGTGCCGTCGCCAGCGATCGCGTCATTCAGATTACGAAGTTCACCAAGGTCTGCGGCAAATTTGACTTCATAGACATGCATCCGAGCCGCTGCGGCATCTAGGTTTTGTTGTGCAAGATCGCGTGCTTGCGTCAATTCAGTGATCACGCTGTCGGCACGCACTCGGCGGATGTTCCGCAGATGCAACGTCAAGTTGTCGAACATCGCTTTACAGAAATCGACGGCACGTTGTTGTTGTGTTGATTTGACTTGCAAGTAGACCACTTCGGTGCTGCCGAACTCCGAGCCTTGCGGCGCGAGCAAATTGACGGCGTCTTTTGCGATGCGGTCGACCACTTCGGACGATGGCCACGTGGGATCGTCTTTACCCGAGGCAGGTCCGATTTGACGCAGTGCTGCCGCGACCACTTCGGGATTTTGAGTCATTTCAAGAATGGTTTCCTGAGCCGACTTTAATTCCGTTTGGCTGCTGAATCGGCCGAGCCGTTCCAGAGAGCTGGTGGCTTCGTTGCGAACGACTAACGGAAGACGCGCCGAGTAAATGTCGCTGCTAAACAGTGCGACACAGACACCGACAAACGCGAACAAGACGGTCGCGCCCATCCACAGCGGAGCAAAGACAACAAGGACGTTACGAACGTGTTTCCACGGAATCGGAGCAGATGACATAACGAGTCTCAACGTGAAATTTTTCAGACAATACGTTGAAACTTAGGTTTCAAATTCGGTCAGAGCCGAAAAAAGAGTGCCAATCCATTGCATTTTTATGCCAGCGTTCTGTCATCTCGCCCGCTACGCGGTTTGTAGCTGCGTTCGCCTGAGCGTGGATGGTTGTAAGGAACCGTTCGGAAAGAACTTCGTCATTTCAAAATGTTTCCCAAATGACAGGAACCCTCCGTTGGCGTTTGGGCCGTTCCGCTAGAGATTTACTGGAATAGGCGTAGGTCGGCCAGCTTTGGAGGTAGTGGACGAGGCTACGAGTCCCAGCGACTTAGTGGCACGACGGGACTCGTAGCCTCGTC
>NZ_JBFHFD010000339.1:0-9096 GCF_041583735.1 Novipirellula sp. | reverse complement strand
TTTTCAAAAACTTCCAACAGCTCGCGAAAATGATTTGAGTCGTTCAATTTTGATTTCTCCACTTCGTAATTCAGGATTTTTGCAGGCTTCGACGGAATCGACCAGGGGGACCCTGGCCGAAACGTCGACGCTGCGTATTTCCGAGACCTTCGTCAGCCGCCAAGGCGAAGGCGAATTGACGGGAACCGACAGTTTTTTCATTCGCACCAGCGGCTGTAATTTGCGATGTTGGTTCTGCGATACCCCGTACGCGTCATGGCGTCCCGAAGGGGATCAGGTGTCGATTGCCTCGCTTGTCGAGTCGATTTCCGATTCGGGCGTGCGTCACGTCGTGCTGACAGGCGGTGAGCCATTGCTGCCCAAAGAATCGGTGCTGTTGTGTGAGATGCTGCGAGAGCGTGGCTACCATATCACGATCGAAACCGCTGGCACGATGGATCGCACGATCGCTTGCGATTTGATGTCGATCAGCCCTAAATTTCGCACCAGCACTCCTGACGCGGAACAACATCCGCGTTGGAGCGAACTGCACGAGCAGCGGCGGATGCCAATCGGCACGATGCAAAAGCTGATGCAGCAATCGGTCGATTACCAAGTTAAATTTGTCGTCGATGGAGAGCGAGATCTGCAGGAGCTTCAAGAGGTCGTCTCGCAGCTTGACGTACCCGCAAGCAAAGTCTGGGTGATGCCGCAAGGAATCAGCAACGAGGATCTCGACCAGGCCGCGACGTGGTTGCGGCCTTGGACGGCCGAGCACGGGTTTCAATATTGCGACCGCATGCAAATCCGTTGGTACGGCAACCGCCGCGGAACGTAAGTGCGAGGTGGCTGTCGATCGCGACATGACCGTGGCCTTACGGCCACGGCAGAGAATCTGTCGGCCTCCGGCCTGACACGCCTGCTCACAGCAGCAACGAAACTCTTGGCGAGTTTCGTTACGATTTTATGCCGATGACGCATCTGGGAAACCTATTTTCCCTTTGTCTTAGCTCAGCGATTTTCGCATCGAGACTTTGGCTTGCTCAAGTGCATCGGGTAGCTTTTCTGGATCCTTCCCGCCGGCTTGTGCCATGTCGGGACGACCACCTCCGCCTCCGCCCACGACCGTCGCGGCGGCACCGACCCATTCGCCTGCTTTTACACCGCGATCGACCAATTCGCGGCTGATGCCGCCCACCAGCAATACCTTGTCGCCTTGCACCGACGCCAACAGGACTGCGGTCGGCTTGTCGCTTTTCTTGCGAATTTGATCGATCCAGCCACGCATCACGTTCGGGTTCGCACCCGGTGTCTCGGCGACAATCAGCATCGAATCGCCAACGTTTTCCGCACCCGAAATCAAATCGTCGGCGGACAATTTCCCGCCTGCGGTGACTTCACGTAGCTGTTTGACCAAACTCGATCGGTCGGCGAGCAAGGCTTCGAGACGAGTGACGACATCGTCAATCGAAACATTCAAGCGTCGCGTGATATCGCGGACGGCCGATCGGATCGCGTTGTAGTCCTCAGTATCGGTTGGCGATTCGGACTTTTTCACGACAAACGTTTCGGAGTGTTCGACCGGCTTGCCAGCGGAGAGTTCTTTTTTCAGCTGACGCACTTCGGTGAAAAGTTGTTTTGTCGCGGCAACCGCATGTTCCCACTGACATCCGAGCGTCTTGGCAACCTTTTGAAGCAGTTCGCGCGTTTGAACACGATGTGCCTCGGCGCGATCGCCGGTCAACGCTTCGATACGCCGTGTTCCCGCCGAAACGCTCTCTTCGACCACCAACTCAAATGCTTGCACTTGTTTCGTGTTGGTGAGGTGGGTCCCGCCGCAAAGCTCTTTGCTGAACTCGCCCATCGATACCATTCGTACCGGATCGGGATACTTTTCGCCGAACAACATCATCGCGCCGGCGGTACGTGCATCGGCAAGCGGCACGGTTTTCCACTCGATCGGCTGGGCCGCATCGATTTGAGTCCACACATCCTTTTCGATTTGCACGAGCACGTCGTCATCGATCGCATGTTGATTGGTAAAGTCGAATCGCAAGCGGTCGGCTTCCACCTTGCTGCCTTGTTGTTGAGCGTGATCGCCCACGTTTTTGTGCAGTGCGTAGTGCAGGATGTGAGTGGCCGAGTGAGCACGACAGAGCGCATCACGCTGAGCCGAATCCACGATCGCGGTACATTCATCCCCCTCGTGAATTTCGCCACGTCTCAATTTGCCATGATGAACGATCAACCCGGCGTGTCGTTGGGTGTCGATCACTTGGAATTCGAACTTCTCGCACTTGATGACTCCGACGTCACCGACTTGACCACCCGATTCGCCATAAAACGGCGAGTGATTCAGCACTAAACGCAGTTCGGCATCGCTGGCGCGATCCAAATGGCTGAGCAGCTGCCCTTCGTCGTCTTTGCCACCGACACCTGTGATGATGCCCTTGACCGTGGCGGTCGCTTCGATCGTTTCGTAACCGAGGAAAGGCGTTTCGCGAAGCGCTTCTTTCAACGTCTCCAAAGGTCCGGTTTGGAACAATTCTTTTTGTCCCGCACCACTTTTGATCGAATGTTCGTGCATTGCATCGCGATAACCGGCCCAATCGAACGTAAAGTTCTGCTCGGCGCTCAGGGTTTGCAGCAGTTCTGGAGGGACACCGTAGGTCGTGTTCAATTCTGCAGCTTCCTCGCCCGGAACCATCACTGCGGCTTCATCCCGCATCTGTTCGAACAGCTGTCCGATTCGTTTCATGCCGCCATCGATGGTGCCGAAGAATGCTTTCTCTTCGGCCTCGATCACATCGGCAACCCGTTTGGTCGTTTCGCTCAGCTCGGGATAAGGAACCTTCGCGCTCTCGGCGACCGCGTCGACCAATTTGTAAAGAAACGGCTCGCGGAGATCCATTTGATAGCCGTCCAAGACCGCGCGGCGGATCAAGCGTTTGACCACGTACTTGGCATCTTTGGGGCCTGGGTAGACGTTTTCGTGAATCGCGAATGCACACGCGCGAGCATGGTCGGTGATGCGGCGCAGGCGACGGCCGTTGTCACTTTCGTATTCGTATTTGACGCCACAGACTTCCGACGCCGCTTGCACGATCGGGAACAAGTTGTCGATATGGAAGTTCGTCGGCACGCCCTGCAACACGCTGGCGGTTCGCTCGAGCCCCATCCCGGTATCGATGTTTTTGCTTGGCAGCGGCTTCAGGTTGTCGGGGGGATCGCCGACGCGATTGAATTGGGTGAACACGAGGTTCCAGATTTCGACATCACTACCATCATCGAGGTGGTAATAAATTTCGCTACAAGGACCACATACCCCATCGGGGCCTTCGCTGGGTGCCGATGCAGGCCAAAAATTCTCGTCTTCTTCCATGCGGGAGATTCGCGACGTCGGCAGACCGATTTTTTCGTTCCAAAACTGGAACGCTTCGTCATCATCCTTGTAAACGGTCACGCTTAAACGCTCGCCAGGAATTCCGAGCCATTTTTTATCGGTTAAAAATTCCCAAGCCCAGCGAATGGCGTCTTCTTTGAAATAGTCGCCGAAGCTGAAATTCCCCAGCATTTCAAAAAACGTATGGTGAAATGCGGTGCGTCCAACATTATCAATGTCGCCGGTTCGCAAGCATTTTTGACAGGTGGTCGCCCGCGTGAAATCAAGTTTAACCTTGCCCAGAAAATGGTCTTTGAACTGATTCATTCCCGCCGGCGTGAACAAAACGGACGGATCCCAGGTCGGAACCAATACGTCGCTCGGTTTGCGGACACATCCTTTTGACTCGAAAAAAGCAAGGTATTTTTCGCGTAGCTCGTCGGTTTTCATATCGCTCGTCTATGTTCAAAGCTGGGTAATGACTTGGTCCAAAGAGGCTGAAAATTCGCCAATCGGTGAACAAACCGACGCGATATTGCCTGGTCTTCGGACGCGAGTGTTGAATGATCATATCGAAACGAGTCATTTCGGCAGAGGGCACGTCCGCTATCCAACAGAAATCGCCGCCGGTTTTCTTGTTGCCCCCCAAGGTCACCAAAGCCCCAGCTTTCTCGAGCTGCCGGTGTGGATTGACGCGATTCGCAACCAAGAAGCGGATTCATCGCCAAGAAGCATGGGTTAGAATCGAATCCCAGTTAAAATGAAACGGACAATCAATCGTGACGACCGATTCGCCGCCAAGCTTTATCCCTTACTACGAAAAACGACTAACCTGATGGCAATCCCTCCCTGGACCGTTGAGTTACTGCGACGTGGACTCAACGACGTGGCTCGACGAGCGCGTGAGCCCGAGACGCTCGAAAAACTGAAAAACCAAGCCACGGAGATCATTCAGGATCTACCCCAAACGGCGGCCCGCGGGCTGGACGCAGTGATGCGGGCGACCGAGGCGGGCAAAAAAAATGTGCAACGCTGGTCCAAGAAACAAGTCGCGATCGCAATCCCAATGGTCAATGCATCGGGCACGTTGATGACCCCGCTGGGAACCGGCGTTCCTGTGGCCGAAGAGGCGGTCGAGGCGGCGTATGCCTGTTTGCACGGCGATGTTCGCCGCGACCATCATGCGAACCAGCGACTGACTCGCGAGCTGCACCGACACCTCGATTCGTCGGCGAACCTGGAAATCGCTGTGGCGGCGAATTTTAACGCGATTCTGACCGCACTGGTGATCGGCATGAGCCAAGAAGATATCTTGATTCACCGCAGCCACGCGATCCGGCTTCGCAGCGGCGATTCGCTGGTCGATGCGCTCAATTCGCTGGTTCCAATCGTTCAGGAAGTTGGAGCGAATGATTCGATCGAAGCGTCGGATTTCGCAGCGTTCGACTCCTTTTGTTTGGTCGTGGCCGACGACGAAACCAAGCCCAATCCCCCTGCTCCGCTGCGTCTCGACAAATCGGCAGTGACGCAAGTTGTCGTGTTGCCGGTTGCCACGCTCCGCCAAACCAAGGACACGCAATTAGCGTCGGTCGAAGCGGCGATCCAGGCGGGGGCGGATCTGGTTATCGTCGAAGGTGGCGGCGTGTTCGGAGGGCCAGAATGCGGTATCCTGATCGGCAAACGAGAAATTGTCGAAGCGATTATCGAGTCCGCCGTTTGGAAGTCACTCGAAGCGACCAGCGCGGCGCAAGCGATGTTGGTCAGCACATTGGGCAAAGCGGCCACCGGCGAGCTGCCCATCGATGCACTACTGCAAACGGGCGAAGAGAACCTAAAGGCTCGAGCCGAACGGTTGGCAATGCGGCTGACCGTGAGCGATTCGATCAAAAGCTGCCAAGTGACCGCCGAAGACGCACGCATCACGCCAAAAGGTCGATGGCGGTACCCGTCCCGGCAAGTTCGTGTGGAGCATCGCTCGTTGACCGCCAAAGAGTGGGCGGAGCAACTGCGAGAGGAGCTGCCGTCGTTAATCGTTCGCGAAGATGATCAAGCGATCATCGTCGACTTGAAATGGGTCAGTCCGGCCAGTGACGGAAAAATCGGCGAATTGATCGGCGGATTGCAATCCGCATCCCCCAGCGAAACGACAAGCGAGATTCCCTAGTCGACCTTCGTCATCCGGCAGTTGCGGGGGGTAAGCATGATTTCACCATGCCCTCCACCGCCCGCTTTCAGCGGCCGACCCTCTCAGAGGGGAAGGGGCATTCTGTGTGGTTGGCTCAAAAGCTGTGTGGCTGGCTCAAAAGAGAGTGCATCTCGCGAGCGTTCGCGGCCGGGTACTCCGTGTACCCGGCCCGTGAGGTCCGTGATTTATCGATCGACAAATGTCAAACGACTTATCGACGTGTATCAGCCCGTGGCCGCAAGCTGACCGCGTAAACCCCACGCGAGGCGAACTCGCGGAAGACGCAATTAAACGCAATCCATTGCTAGCGCAATATTAAGCAGGACGCAAAATGCTGTTCGAACACAGCCTTAACGATCCCTTGGATAACTCTAATCAAATCAACGACTTAGCGTCAGTTGACGATCGTACACATGCTGCTGGATTCCGCCCCTGAAAAATGGCGGATGAGTGATGTGGCGACACCGTTAGATTACGTTTTGCAGGTGGCGGGTCAACCACAGTTTTCCCAAATTCGTTTTCAGGGGGGAGCCCCTTGTGACATAAAGTGTTCCGCTTGCGGCAGTTAAAAAAGTTTGTGTCAATCGAATGCATTTTTAAGGCTGCATTTTGCAACCGCCATTCGGGTTATTTTTCGCTTGCAAATCGATTGTCCAGCAGCGAGAAAATGGAGTGTCCCCCCCGCAAGAAAATTACTGCCGCCGGTGCAGTGAATCACCGGTGTAGTGGACAAAACGCCCTCGCCCCGATGGGAATCGCGTCTCAGCGGACTGGCACAAACGCTGGGAAGCATTTTCTCGTAGCTACCTTCGCCAGAAGGTGGTGATTCCTATTTGCGTGACAACCAACCATGCTCTGGCGAGCGTTGCTACGGAATGCGAATCCGCTGTCATTTGCCGCCTCGAAATGCTTCACAGCGTTGGCCAACAACGGCTTACTGAAATCGGCAGCCGCCACCAAGGTCGCAGTTCCCCGGAATTGGCGTCTTTAGTGTTCCCCTAAGGGCGGCAGTCTCGCAATATCTTGCTATCATCTGCGTTTGTGCTTCCGAATCCAGGTAATAGAACAAGGAATTCACCACGATGAGCTTGGCTCCGGTCCATTTGGCGGTCGATTTAGGTGCTTCGAGCGGCCGCGTGATTGCGGGATCGCTTCAAAATAATCAGATGGAATTGGCCGAAGTCCATCGGTTTGCCAACGACCCGGTCACGATACAGCAATCAATGCACTGGAACGTCCACGGATTGTGGGCAGATATCCAGCAAGGCCTTCGCACCGCTTCACAGCAGTTCGACACCATTGCCTCGGTTGGCGTCGATACCTGGGGTGTCGACTATGTCTTGGTCGACGACCAAGACCAAATGACCGGACCGGTGCGTCACTACCGTGACCCCCGCACACGAGGGGCGATGCAGCGTGCCTGGGAAATCGTGCCTCGCCAGGAAATATTTGAGGCGACGGGCCTGCAGTTCATGGAGCTCAATACGCTGTACCAGCTAGTCGCCGCTCGATTGGCTGGAGAACATTCGCTCGAGATCGCCGACGGCTTTCTGATGATGGGCGATTTTTTTCACTGGTTGTTGTCAGGGAAACGCAGTATCGAAGCGACAAACGCCTCGACCACGCAGTTGCTGGATCCCCGCACCCGCCAATGGTCGAGTGAGCTGATTTCTCGCTTCCAATTGCCTGCCCAGATTTTTCAGGATGTGACGGAGCCTGGCTGTCAACTTGGCGTCATCCAACCGTCGGTCGCCGCATTGACGGGACTTGACAACGTACCCGTGATTATTCCAGCCACGCACGACACGGCGTCTGCGGTAATCGCCGTCCCCGTAAACGACTTCGCGCCCGAAAAACCAAACTGGTGCTACATCAGCTCGGGCACTTGGTCGCTAATGGGGTGCGAGTTGGCTCAGCCACGGATCAATGCAAAGTGTGCCGAATTGAACTTCACCAACGAAGGAGGCATTCAGGGAAGCACGCGACTGCTGAAAAATATTGGCGGGCTGTGGATTTTCCAGCAGATCCGAAAATCGCTCGAACGACGCCAAGCGGCCGAGTCGTGGGACGTGATGGTCGAGCGTGCCTTGGCCGCCAAACCATTCGAATTGTTGATCAACCCAGACGACGAGGCCTTTGTGGCGCCGACCGATATGGTGGACGCGATTGTCAGCTACGCTGGACGCACCGGACAAAAGGCTCCCGAGAGTAACGGTGTACTGTATCGCGGAGCACTCGAAGGGTTGGCGCTTCGCTATCGCGCTTGCTTGGAAATGTTAGAAACTTTGGTTGGTAATCAAATTGATGTCATCCACATCGTCGGAGGCGGGTCACAAAACGAATTGCTTTGCCAAATGACCGCAGACGCCTGTAATCGCGTCGTGGTGGCTGGTCCGGTCGAAGCGACCGCCGCGGGCAACGTTGCGGTGCAGATGATGGGAACAGGCCAACTTGGCTCGATTGTCGAAGCTCGCGAATTGATTCGAACCAGCTTTGGCACCAAGCAGTTTGATCCAGCGGACCGGTCCGCATGGGATGACGCCGCAGAAAAGTTCAAGTCGTTATAGCGAGTGAGCTCAGGGTCACGCCGAGTTGCAGCTGTTTTTCCTGGAAACATGTTCGTTGTCATGAACCAAGACGCTCTCGTGGAAAAGAAACGGCAGATCCGCAAAGCGGCCCACGCCGCACGGAAAGCTCAGCCCGACAAGGACGCGGTCAGCCAGCAAATCACCGACCGTGTCGTGCAACTGGCTGAATACACGGCGGCCCAGTGGGTGATGTGGTATGTCGACGTTCGCGACGAAGTGCGCACTCGGCACGCGTTGCCCGAAGCTGTGGCGAGCGATAAAAAGATCGTGATTCCGTATTGCGTCGACGGAGAGCTCCAATTGTTCCTGCTGGAATCGATGCAGGAGCTTGAAGTCGGGATGTACGAGATCCTTGAACCTCGCGCGGACTTGCGAAACGTGGAGTCAAAAAAAGTTGATGTCCAACAGCTCGATTTGATCTTGCTTCCCGGTGTTGGCTTTGACGCTTTTGGGGGGCGGATCGGGCACGGCAAGGGCTACTACGACAAATTGCTTGAAAACGTCAAATCCGAAACACCGCTCGTTTCGTTGGCGTTCGAGTGCCAGATGTTTGACGAAATTCCAATGCAGCGGCACGATAAATTCATGGACAAGGTCGTGACGGAAAAACGGGTCTACGAAGGAATCGGGCGAGATTGAATCGGGCGAGGGAGGCTGAGTCAGGGCAAGGGAGGCAAGTCGTGAGGTCGCTTGCCGATCAGGTGGAAGATCAGTTACGCCGAAGGATTTCGCAGCCTCGATGGCAAACCATGACGTTAGGCTCACGCTGCACCACGTACACGAATAATCGCATCGTACAAACGCCACGTCACTCTTACAGGGGGGGGGGCTTCGCCGGTTGTCGCAGTAATTGATTGACTTTTTCTCGTTTTCTGGCTAACATGCCACTGCTCGCGGTGGGGAAGAAGTGCACCCTTCCTCGCTGACTAACCGCGAGCCCACGCCTTTCGCAAAGCTCCCTC
>NZ_JBFHFD010000338.1:0-9102 GCF_041583735.1 Novipirellula sp. | reverse complement strand
CTTTGAGTGCGATGAGAAATTAAGAAGTCGATCGTCAATTCACGAGCCTTTTCATTGTTCATCAAGAAACTATGCAGCACAGGCACGGTGTAAAACTGCTCCGCTCCGTCGAGTTGAGCTTCCTCCACGCTGACGACAAAATCACTGGCTCCGTCAACAAGCGGGTTTTGAATGGGGTTCGAGGAAAGGTCACCGGCGACAATTGCAAATGGAAACGGCGGTGTCGCCAAACGGTCTGCGAACGCTTGCCACTCGCCTCCCAGCTCGCGACAACCTTTGCCGGTGATGACGTCAAAGATCCCAGTGGCATTGATTCGCCGAGCGATCGCGGCGCCTTGGTTCGGTGGCCCCAACATGACCATCGACTCACATCGCGGCAATAGGTTCTTGGGATCTCCGTCTCGTTGCAGATCCCCGATCAGATGCCGCGTGACAATGTTGCCCATGCTGTGTCCAACAAAGCTGATACGAGTGTCCTCGGGTAACCCTTCGAGCAGTTCGCGAAGGGCTGCGGCGTGGTCGCCAATCGAACAACGTGTGCTGGCGTAAGAAAACCGAATGATCTCGGCGTCGTCGGTCACCCTCAGATCCTTTTCTATTTGCATCATCGAATGATGCGTTCGCATCAAACCGTGCAGCAGAATGACCACGCGTTCGCAGTTGGGTGCGGGAGAGGCTTTTGCAATCTGCTGGGCCAAACTGGTTTCACAGTGCTGGCGAGTCCCCCAGGTGATGCGAGTGTTATCTCGAGCCAGCAAACGCCAATGCCCCGTCAACGCATTTTGCTGAATGCGGTTTCCATCGACCCACGCATGGTCGGTCCAAACCTGGGTCCCCCCGGCCGTCTTGTTCAGGAAGGCCATTGGCGAGGAAGGCGTCGCCGGAGTTTCGTCATCGGTCGACGCTTCGGCGATCGGCGGATCCGTAGGTGATTGAGATCGCACGAGATTCGATTCCTGAGAAAGAAACAACAGAGCTAGGAGGCAGAAAATTCGCATGATCGTCGTTCGGGGATGAAAGAAAAAGCGAGTGATAAGCCTAAAGAGACCGCCGCTGGCCAATCACTTCGCAATTCTTCGAGAATTCTCATGCAATTCGAAAGGTCGTGGAACGTGCTACTTCCTACTGTTTTTCCTCTATCTGCTTTTCCTCTATCTGCTTTTCCTCTATCTGCTTTTCCTCTTTTGCTACGCTGTTGTCCGCAGCAGCCTGCTCCGCGTTCGTTTTCTTGCCTGCGGGGGCTTTGATCACGGCAGGCGGCTTTTTGCCTTGAGGGACAAATCGCATCGAGATCGAGTTGACGCAGTGGCGAGTGTTTTTGGCAGTGAACCGCTCGCCTTCGAAAACGTGGCCGAGATGCCCCTTGCAGTTACTGCAGACAATTTCGATCCGCACGCCATCGGCATCCAAATGTCGCTGGACCGCCCCTTTGATCTCATCATCAAAGCTGGGCCATCCGCAATGGCTCTCAAATTTGCTATCGGATTTGTATAGCGGAGCATTACATTGGCGGCAGATATAGAGCCCGGGGTCCTTCAAGTTGGTGTATTCCCCGATTCCCGCTCGCTCGGTTCCCTTGTGCAGAATCACATAAGCTTCGCGTTCGCTGAGCGGATTGAAAGCAAACGGAGCATCCGCCGCCTCCGTCGTTTCGGCTCCCGCGTCGTTTTGGAGCTGGGTGGAGGCATTGTCGGCCGGGTCGGCGGGAGCCGAGACGAAAGTCGCGGCGGTTTGCGGCGAGCCAGCCGATTCTGTGCTTGCGGCATTGCGGTTGGCGGCATCGCCGTTGGGCAGCGACGTGGTCGTTTCGCATCCAGCGAAACATCCGGCCAAAAGGAGGGGGAAAATGGCAGACAGTCTCAAGCGAATTCTCCTACGAGCGAATCATTAGTCATTTCGGTGTGAGATCGGATCTCCGATCGCTCTCCATTCTAGCCGCGAAATCGCTCCATGGGGCCCCCCTTTTTAGCCGCCCATTGTCGGCACGGCTTTCCAAGCCGATGGCGTTCCTTCACTCGCAGCAAGACCGCTTCATCGGCATCCCGTTCATTGCGACCACTGGTGCACCAACGGCGAGCAATTCGCCTCTCGCGGATCGGAGGCGTCTATGCCCCTCCTACAATGCTTGCAAGGCAAAATCTTTTAGGGAAGCCACGAAAAGTGTGGTAGGCTGGTTCCCCGATTTTGCGTTTCGATCCGCGTGCAACAGCAACGGCTCAACGCGACTCCGCTCTCTTCATTGCATATTGGGGCACCCAAGGCATGAACACTTCTTCTTCTCACAGCGGCACAAGTCCTTTGTCGACACGTTGGCTGGGCGTCTACCGCGATGGGCGACTGTACACTCAGCCTCGCGGCCGCCACGCACAGTTATGAAAACGGCTACGATATTCGCCGTATTCAACGGGCGCTGGGGCATGTGAATTTAGAAACGACGACGATCTACGTCCACATTGCCCGCCCGGGCGAAGCCATGTTGCCCAGTCCGCTGGACCAAATCGAGTCGTCCGCCACTCCGGATCCGACCGCGTCGATCGATGCCAAGCTGCTGTCAAAGCCAATCAAAACCCGTGAACGCAAACGGGCCGGAATTCTCAGGTTGCATTTCAAGCCCGAGTACGATTTGGCAGACGAATTGTTGTCGAGTCGGGTCACGATCGCCGTGCAGAACGGGGATCGTCCAATTTACTTTACGGGCATCACTGCGACGATGGAGCGACCAGGATTTGTGACGCTATCGATTCCGCCGGAGGAGCAGTGGAGTGACTCACTTCGCTGGCTCACAAGAGAACAGCAAGAGCGGTTTGCTACCGCGGAATTTTTCACAATGTTACAAATACAGATCACCGGCCGGTATTTGAGACTCCCTCAACGCTCGCCACCGAAGTAAGCGGTTGCTGATTGTTGCACCGGCAAGCTCTGGACAAAACCGTCGTGATCGCAAACAAGCTGGCTGCGGTTTCGCAAAGAGGGCAACGGGGAACTGGAAATGCATTCCACAAGCCGAACGAAATTTGCAGCAACGAGCAGTACCTCGTCAACAAAGATGGATTAAAATCAAGGAAATCAAAAACGAGACTCCAGCGCGGGGTCTCCTCCCCCATAAAGTACGACACCGAGTCGTACATAACTCCGTTGTGCGACCATGCGCTGTAAAAACTGCTCACAATCGTTTCGCGTGGTGACCGGCGGCATGGGTTCGTCGGGCCCTCCGGGCACGTACTTTCGTGTTGGCGTCGTTTTCGCGTTCATTTGCCTCACGCTGTTCCTGCTTGAGGTCTCCATCTGGCCTTGGGTATTCATGTTGTTTGCCGCAATGATGCTCGGCTGGTCATGGACGGCCGTCTCGGAGTGCTACAACCCTGACTGTCCGCATTGCAAATTCGAGAATGATCGCAAAATCATTCGCCCGTGGTCGCTATAGTTGTGCGGTCGGTCGCACAACATGGTTTTTACGCTAGGCCTGCGGCACACCTTGGCTCTTTGGCAACGGGCCATGGCATTGGTACAATTTCCGTGGTTCAGACATCGCTCGCTTCGTTCAGGGCGGTGTCGTAAAAACCTTCCGTTAGCCATTAGCCATGTCAAAACGCGACGCCTTTTACGACGAACTGTTCGATGGCGATAGCGTTCCTTTGTCCGACGACGACGAAATCAACGTGCAGAACGGCCGACGTTTGCTTGGGGCGGCTCTTGTTGGGCGCATGGACAACGCAATAGAAACTGCGCTGTCCACGATCGACGGTGATGGCGAATTCGCTTCAATGACCGACGAACAACGTGAAGCCGTTCGCAGCTTGATTCGGGAAACGGCATCGTTGATGCTCTTTAGCACATGCTCGCGGCTTGACCAATTCCCTGGATTTGATCTCGCAATCCACCTGCGCACATTGCCCACTGATGATCCTGCAATGACTGACTTTGCGATTGCGTCGGGCGATCACGATGAGTTGCATGCTGATTACTTCGACTGGATTAGAGACTTTAGTGATCACCTCGCCGAGGACGGCTAACACAGATTTGCCGCGGTCGCCTTCGTCCTGGGGGCGACGTGCGTCCCGTTGTTAAAATCGTCTCTTGTTCCAGCGTCGTCCGCTTCGTTTACGGCGGCGACGGCAAATCTTCCCGTTGTGCGACTCAATCAATCGAATGCCATTCGCTTGCAACGCCGAGATACTGCCTGACCAGTTGCGTGAATCGCCGTTGGTCTTTGACGCTTGGCTTGACGACGTCTGGGAATCCTACGTTCCGGCTGGCACTGCCTTCGCGCTCGCCCATGACTCTCGTGGTTCATGCAAACTCTGTCTTGCTGGCCCCGGCTTCCTCTCCACTCGCCCGAAGCTCCAACCCGGCGATGAGATACGCACTGGCACGATCGTCGCATACTTTTCTGCTGATGGTGAGGATATCCCCTATGGTCGACCATACTGTGACCTGCGGTATGGTGACTGAAATCGCAACGCACCGTCGCACAACATGGTTTTTACGCTAGGCCTTCGGCACACCTTCGTTTGTTGTTCAAGCCCCGCTGGGGTGGTAAACTTGTTCGTTGTTCATGCCGCTTTCTGTTGTCAGGGGCGGTGTCGTAAAAACCTTCCGTTAGGCGACCTCATCGAATCAATTGGACACTGAGATGCCGGTCACCATCACTAGCGATGCAGCTGGATTTGCGATGGATACCCAGCCGCCCATTTCTGCACGGTGGTCGGACGTCATTGAAATCGTCGCCTTCAAACGTGACCTCTTAACGACGGATATGATCTGCCTTGAATTCCAGCTCGACGATGGCACCTTCATCCAGACCGATGAGGATATGGTCGGCTATCGGCGATTTATCGCCATAGTTGAGTCGACGTTCAACCTCGCACCGAATTGGTGGTCAGATGTTGCATTTCCAGCATTCAAAACCAACACGTCAACCATTTGGTCAGCGTCAACGTAGCGCATGGTCGCCCAACATGGTTTTTACGCTAGGCCTTCGGCACACCTTCCTTGGTTGGTCACGCTCGCTGGCCTTGGTACAATCTCACGCAGTTCAGGCATCGCTCGCTTCGTTTAGGGCGGCGTCGGCCACACAACCCGTTGGGCGGCACCGCTCGAAAGGCAACCCGCAATGACACTCAAAGAGCTTGAAGAGAAAATCTCCCATCTGCCACCAGACGAACTTGCGAGGTTTCGTGAGTGGTTTCTGAACTTTGACGCAGAGCACTTCGACAAACGCATCGAAACGGATGCGAACGACGGACGTCTTGATTCTCTTGCAGAGGCGGCACTGCGAGATCACGCGGCTGGCAAATCGACGCCACTATGAATCATCATGCGAGCCCCGCGTTCTGGGAATGCTACAGGCAACTGCCCGAAGCCGTACGCAATTTGGCCGACAAGAACTTTGCCCTGCTCAGGGCTGACCCAATGCACCCGTCGCTGCATTTCAAGAAGGCGGGACGTTTTCGCTCTGTGCGCGTTGGCAGAAACTTTCGCGCTTTGGCCGTTGAGACCGATGATGGGTTGTTGTGGTTCTGGATTGGAAATCATGCGGAGTACGAACGCCTGCTCGGCGCGTAGGTGTCGCCTAACATGGTTTTTACGCTAGGCCTTCGGCACATCTTCCTTGGTTGGTCACGCGGGCTGGCCTTGGTACAATCTCTCGTAGTTCAGGCATCGTTCGCTTCGTTCAGGGCGGCGACGTAAAAACCTTCCGTTAGGCGGCCCAGAATGAGCCACGATTTTCCTAACGACGAAAATGGCAATGTGCTGCATAGCCTCATTAAACGCGGCGATCTGCTGACAAGTCCGCGTGAGATCAACTTCCATTTCGTCTTTCCTTCCCGATCGCTTGCTGTCGGCTTCATCGAAATCGTAACTGACAAACTGTTCCGCCTCGAATTGTCTTGGTCTGACGACCACGAACAGTGGCAGGTCACCGTTGTACAGTACATGGTTCCCGACCATTCGACCATTACCGCGTTGGAGAGTCGCCTGATGGACCAAGCACACCCGCTCGAAGGTACTGCTGATGGTTGGGGCTGTTTCGCAGTCAAGCCGTAGGGCCGCACAACATAGTTTTTACGCAAGGTCGCGGCTGTCGTCGTTGGAGCGTTTTTTGGTGGGCAAACATCAATCGCTTCGGTCGCGTTCCCTCTGGTGCAAGCTCGCGATCGCCTTCGCTGTTTGGCGACGAGCGATTGCCTTGGTAGACTCTTTCGTAGTTGAATATCGTTCTCTTCGTTTGAGAACGGCGACGTAAAAACCTCCCGTTATGTGCCACAGGTGGCGTTTGCTGTGATTCCCAACGACGTTGTTTCCTACCTTGAATCTGTTGAGGACGCCCATACCAAATGGGCGCGAGACCACGCTGGAGATACCGCTAAGAGTCTCTCCGAAATCGGAATTGCACCTGACTCGACAATCGCGGAGCTTTACACCCGTTTCGGTTGGTCGTTTCGCACACGTTCTGCACGTTACGAACTACTCGCACCCAGCGAGATTGCAGAGTGGACCGGTTACGCACACGACGAACTCGGTGTCCCGCGTGATTTTATCGCTTTGACTTCAAACGAGGGGCAAGGAATTTTCCTGATGGATCGAAACTCTGGCACGGTCTACGACGTTGCATACGGCCAATTCGACTCTCTCGAAAATGGCACACTGCCTCCCGTGGCGGAATCCTTCGCCGATTTTCTCGTTTGGTACGTTGGCGACGAGCAGCGTAGTGGCACATAACATGTTTTTTACGCTAGGCCTTCGGCACACCTTCCTCGTTTGGCCACGCGGGCTGGCATTGGTACAATCTTTCTTAGTTCAGGCATCGCTCGCTTCGTTCAGGGCGGTGTCGTAAAAACCTTCCGTTATGTGCCACAGCCGCGAACCTTCGTTGCGGCCGTTCGGTCTCACTCGATGACTTGCTTCTTAACTTGATGGATCAACTATGATCGAATCTGTATCCCGCTGGCTGCGTGACGGTGATGACCACACTGCGGCGGATCTCGTAGACCAATGCGATATCGAACCGCACTTTATTGACCTCTTTTTCGAGATAGGCGGTGGGCGCGACTACGAGGTTTACGACTTGGTTGTCGCCGCACCTCGTCCTGTTCACATCGCTCTTGAATCAAATTCGGAACTTTCAAATCTAATTGAAACCGCAATTCGTGGTTGTGCAGAATCCGAAGGAATGCAAGTTCGTGGAATCAACTGGATTCCGCGGACAGTTTCAGCTTCCGATGACTTGGATCGCGAACTCGGCCTAACCCTAAAGAGCCTCGACGCGGAACATGTCTCACGCTTTTGGCGTAAATGCCTCGATCGCAAATCGTCCGACCCAGACGGTGCGATTACTGCTGCGCGTTCTATGCTTGAATCTGTTTGCAAACACATCCTTAACTCACGCTCCATTCTATTTGACTACACGTCAAATCTTCCGTCCTTATTCCATGCAACCCTTGACTGCCTATCTCTTTCTCCCCGCCAACAAACGGACGACACGCTTCGACGACTTCTCGGTAATTGCCAGTCCATCGTGAACGGTCTCGCTTCGATTCGCAACGATATTGGTGACGCACACGGCAAGGTTGATGGCGAACTTACTGCGTCTGCATTGGAGGCTGAGCTTGCCGTAAATCTTGCCGCTTCGGTTGCAATGTTCGTGCTTCAACAATCGTCGGTGGCGACGTCGCCCGCAGCTTCATGTGGCACATAACATGGTTTTTACGCTGAGGCCCTCCGGGCACACCTTCGTTCTTTGGCAACGGTCGCTGACCTTGGTACAATTTCCGCAGTTCAGGCATCGCTCGCTTCGTTCAGGGCGGGTGTCGTAAAAACCTTCCGTTACACGCCAGACCCGAATGAGTAGTGACGACTGGTACCGCCGAACCACTTGGACCGAAACCGACCGCTCCGAGTTTCAGGCCCGCTTGAAACGCAGTCGCGGTGACTACCACAAAGCACAGTACCTTCGCATACAAGCTCATCACTTGGCTGCCGCGAAACAGACACTGGCTGCTATCGAACTGCTCGACCAGTTATTCGCCGACTTTCCGCACGAATCCCAATTAGCGTCCGCGCGCCTTCAATACGCCGAATGCATGTTGGCACTTGACCGCCTTGATGATGCTATTGCTTCGTACCGCTTGGCTTTTGCCGCAGAACAGGCGTACCCGAATTCCCGTTCACAACTTTGGTTGGACTATCCTTGGTTGCTCGTGACTCGTGGAATATCCCAGCACTACGACGAGATTGATACTTATCTCGAGTGGGGCGAACGCAAAACGACGTTTCCCGTCGAGGAATTTCGGTTGCAAACGATTCTGTCGTTTCGCGCTGACGATTCCGGCGATTCTAACGCAGCCACCGCCCATGCTCAGGTCGCACTTGCTGCAGCAGCGAAACAACATTCAGGATTCGTTCCGCATCCAACGGTCGGTCTCGTCGGGAACCCTGAACCCACAGTTCTGGATCGTTTGCAGCGGCTAGCTGGCGTGTAACATGGTTTTGCCGCAAGGGCATTCGGCACGCCTTCCTTCTTTATTCACGCGGGGTCGCGTAATACAATCATGTGTAGTGCCGACGTCTTTTGCTTCGTTTGGGGCGGCGTCGGCAAAACCTCCCGTTGTGCGAGCGAATCCATGGACGTCCCATCGCAATTCGCGCGTTATCCATGTGGGGATTATTTCGCATCGTCTTTCGCGGAACATGGCCACTGGTGTGAACCGTCGCAGTTATGGGTCATCCTTCCAGCACGACAAATCGAAGAACTAACTGACTTTGACGGATCGCCCTTGGACTTCCTGCGTGTCGGTGATGCAGGCGTGAACGGAATCCCCTTTGGCTACCGGATTGGGCACGCTGGCGTTTGGGCCTACTATCCGATCGATAGTGACTTTGTCTTCATCGCGTCTTCGGTCCAGGGACTTGTCGACCGATGGGACGCTGGCAAAGTGACGCTCTGACGACGCACAACAATGTGTGGCCGCGGAGTTGCGGCATCCATGCCGCAAACGCCTTCCTCTTCATTCCACGCGGGCTCGCGTTGTATAATCATTTGGCTGGCCAACGTCTTTCGCTTCGATCAGGGGCGGCGTCGGCCACACAACCCGTTAGGCG
>NZ_JBFHFD010000337.1:0-9144 GCF_041583735.1 Novipirellula sp. | reverse complement strand
TTCATCCCGTTTACAGGGAAACGGGGGCTTACGCCCGTCGAAGATGCTGATGCCGAGACATTTCGTGCTTTTAAACAGGTATTTCCGGAGCACCATCCGCCAGGAGAGCTTTTCGCTGTCGACAAAAACCACGTTTTTGTAAAGCTTGCCCGTGAGATTGAGATAATAGGTGCCGACCCCGCCACATTCCGGTTGTTGGACGAAGCTGGGCAGATTCGCGTGTGATAAAGATCAAGTTTATTACCGTGCCATCAAAATCGAAGAAGCGGATCCCGATTCGTTTCGACGTTTGAAAGGGGATTTTTCGGTCGACGACAAGCATGCTTACAATTGAGCGCCCGTAGCTACGCTCGCCAGAGTGTGGATGGTTGCCGTCCGTTGCGAATCACCACTTTCTGGCGAAGGCAGCTACTCAAAAAAAAGGGGGGGAGTGCAGTAAGGTGTTCCAGCCATCGTTTCCTATCCTCTAACCTTCCCTTTTTTAACCTTTCCTTGGCGGCGCCAGGCCGGCTGATCATCGCAGGTTGCCGGAAATCGATTCAAGCGGGTGTCCGCTGGCGAAGCGACGCTGTTCGTAAACGAGTGGCGCGTTCGCGGATCGAGGCATGTAAGATTGATGCGACAAAGTGGTTGGAAGGATGGAGAGCAATCACCGTTCCACGCGATCGAAGTTGCGAGTGGAGTTTTGATTGGCCAACGCATAACGGTCCGTCTCACTCAGTTGAACTTGGTCTTTGGCATCGACAGATTGCTGGGGCCACATGTGTAGGTGAAACCCGCTTTGACGAATGGCAATAGGACGCTGGCGCGAGTGGGGGTCACGTAGATGTCATACTCCTCGGCGTCAACTTTGCTAATCGTGCAGGGAATCGTCTCACGAACTCCGTTTGCATTGATTGTCAGAATCGCATCGAGGCTCGCATCGGCATCCTTTAGGTGTTGATCCCACTCGTTAATTGCAACGTATTCGTAGTCAGTGTCCGTATCCTCTAGCGGGACATCTACGAGCGGAGGTGACTGTTTGGCACGCTGCACCGGGACGCGGTCAGTCCACACCAATTGTTCTTTCAATTGAGGCCCTGACCAAATCTCGTTGCCACCGGACCACGTAAACGCAAACGTGTCTTCGCCTGCTTGCCCGGACGCTATCGCAAACAGACGTCGCGTTGAATTTGGTTGGTCGTCCAATATTGCAAACTTGATCCGCGTGACGGGCTCGCTCAATGTTTCGGCGAGCCAATCCGATAGGTTCTCTGTGTTGTATTGGCGTTCACTCCAGTTGGCCAAGATGCGTTGACCGCCGGGCGACTGAAACAGCCATGTCTGCCCTGCCGTTTTGTTACGACTGCTTTCCTCGTCCGACACGGTCTTGGCGGTAAACGATTCGCCAAGGGCTGCTTCGATTGCGGCTGCAATTACGTTAGGGTCGATTGGCGACGTGGCATCACGGAATAGCTCGCCAGATGAAGCGGCCGAGATATACGGGATTCGGAAAGGATACTGGCGAAGCAGTTTGTCGATCTCGGGTGATTCGATGTGGCGAGTCAAACTAGCGGACAGAGATTGCCGTTGCAGCCAATCGGTCGCTGTTGCCTTGTCGACGGCGGCAAGGTGTTTCTGTAGTGACTTGAAATCACCGTTTGCAATGTCAGCGATGGCTTGATCGGCGACTTCACTATCAGGAATCGGGTTTACCAAAACCCACTGTTTTGCTTCCTCAACCTGCCCGGCGCGGACCATGGCGACGATCGTCGACTCAATACGTCGAGGTAGGCTCCACGAGTCAGCACCCGAAATCTGTAGGCACTGTTTGTAGGTGTCGATTGCTTTTTCGAGTTGGTTTTTGCTCAGATAGTAATCGGCCACTTCTGATTTCAACGCGGCATCGGCATCGTCTGTCGGTTGTTGTTCGTCGCGACGCAACCAAGCGGCAAGCTCGTCGTCGTCCGATAGTCGGATGGATTCACGGATTGCAGCATTCACCAAGACATCGAGCTCCATCGCGTCCTCGAGGTCGCTGAGACCGTCGTCGGTCGGAATGTTTTTTGCTGAGACCAAATCTCGAGCGAATTGACGGATCAGTTCGTCGAGGTAAAAGCTTTCTTCGCTATCGTAAACCGATGATGCAAGTTGAATGGCCTCGCGATGATACGCCGTGGCTTGTGCGGTCTCGCTTCGGTCCATTGACTGGGCAGCCTGCAGTCGCAGTCGTTGGATCCGAACCGAATCGGATTGAGTCGTGGATGTGGTTTCGAGGAAGCGATTCGTTTGCGTCGAATTCACGCGAAGCAATAGAAAGCTGCCGATTTGGTTGTGTTTGCCGGTGTCCTCGGGCCATCGCTCGATGATCTCTAGCGGACGGCCAAGCTGTAGCAGCGCGTCGACGAGATAATCGGCCGTGACGGTGTCGATCCAAGCGTCATCGTCCGCGTCAATTTGGTCCGGTCCGTCCGTCTCGGCCGCATTTTCAAGTTCCGCACTGTTTTCCAGATCTTGATTGGGATCCGCTTCTGCGGAACGGTGCCACGCCAGGAATGCATCGAACGATGTCACTGCTTGTTCATAGTCAGCGTTGGTGTAATTGGCCCAAGCGGCGAGTGCGGTGTGCCAGCCGTTTTCGTGCTCTGGTGAGTGAGACTGCAAGGCGGTTTGCAGTTTATCAACGTCACAGTACAGCGAATCATCGTAAGCACGAAGTACGAGGCTGCGGAACAGGGCGTCGGCAGCGTTCGATTCCGCGAAAAGTTGCTCGAAGTCATCCTCTTGCAATCGAACATCGAGATGGTTTTCGTTGGCAATTGACTTGATGTATTCCGATTCCGCGATCGATTGGCTTTTCAGGAAGTGTCCGGCGGCTTGGTCGAGCCGTTCGTCGCTCCAAGCCAAATTTCCTAAGGCGATTTCCAGCAAACCCGCTGGTAAGCTTTCACGCTGCTTCAGTTCGGCGACAACAGCCTCAGGGAATTCCGACGACTTGCGAAACGTTTGCGAGACTAAGTGTGTCCATTGATATTGCTCGTCGTTTTCGGCGATGATATCGACCAGCTTTGTGACATCTTGCGGACGCCCCTGGGTGATCGCGTTGTAGAAGATCACCGAATCCAAGGGGCAGAGTCGAAGTGCTTTCATCGCGGCGTCGGCAGCCTTGTCGTTTTGATCCAATTCGTCATGAATTAGCGATGCGATCCAGAATCCGTTGGGATGATTTGGTGATAGATTTTGAGCTTTGCTGACCGCTTGCAGCGCGGGTTCGTATTGCTGGAGGTTGTAGTAACAGACCGCCAGCGACGGCCACACGCCCCATAAAGAGTCGGGATTATTAATCGATTTTAAAACTCGCACCGCTTCATCGAATTGTTCCAATCGCATCCAAGTGTAGGCGGCTTGCAACTGCAGCACTGGACGGTCTTGCGGAAGCATCGGCATTGTTTCGGCGTTGCGGATGACTTGTTTGGCTCGCTCGGGATCGCCGTCATACCATGCAACCTCTGCTTCGCTTAACTCCGTCAACGCGTTGTCGTAACCCTCGTCCAACGGTGAATCGCCATGCAGATAGGACGCGTACTCGGCGGAAAGTCGGCGGCCAAACTCGAGTCGCTGCCAGTCGTAGTATTTCCACTGGCCCGATTCACGGACCAAGAACCATTGCAACGATTCCGCTTGATCGGAATCGGAATAGCCCAGCAAATCGACTACCGCCAATTTTCCGGTGGAGTCAAGGCGAACATCGAGGAGGCGTATTTCACCCGAGATGGAATCGGGATTGGGTTGGTATTGCGAGAGCCAATTTCGTAGCGCCAAGCGATCCATGATGCTGAGCGAACCGCCGCTATGGTCGCTCATTGCGACGGCTTCGATAAACTGCGTCATACTGAAAGGGATGTCCTCTGCATTTTCGAGCTTCGCATTACTGTCGTCAATGAACTGCGCAATCGCTGGGTCGACCGAAGGTGTTACTTGCGTCGGTTTCTCGTCGAACAATCGATCCAACGATCGATTGAAATCCTCGGCGTCTCGCGTAAATGCATCTTCGCGTGGTTCAAGTTCGACTTCCGGCGCCGGGCGAGCAATTCGCTGCATCGCGACAAAGGCGATGGTGCCGATACCCGCGCAAAACAACGCAATTCCCGCCATGATGATGGCGACGATGATCAACACACGCTTGGTTGACGTGGGTGCCGATTGGGATTGAGGGTGCGGATATTGTTCTGAAAAAGGATTCGATTGAGACACGTCCGTTATCCGATGCGAATGGTTGCCCCCAGGATATCGACGAGCGAGATCGCTTGCAGGACCGATCCCCAGGTGGCAATCATCTTAACCGCAAATCACGCCTCGCCCAATTCTCGTTTGGCTGTTTTGCGTGTCAATTTAGCCGTTTCACGAATCTATTTAGACGTTTCACGGGCGTTAAATTCCATTTTCCATTTTTCGTCGCCGCGGGTGCTGTGGCACCACAATTCGAACATACCAAGTTCCGTGATCCGGCTGGCAAATTTCACGGGAATGAAGGCTTCGCCCGATGTCGATTCGGACGTCAAATGGACCGTGATTGGTTCAATCTCGACCACTTCATCCTGGTTCCAACGATCGAGTTTTGAACCTGCTTTGTCATCCGAGCGGACTGCGGAACTAAAGAAACGAAATTGAGCAGGTTTGCCGACGACGATCCCAACTTCTTCGCTCGGCACTTCGGTTTCGGTGCCCTCTTCCATCCCTCGAGCCGCAACGCACAATGCACGCAGCGGTCGTGGCACCCCGGGGATCGCCAATCCGGCGGTTTCGATTCCAACATAATAGGAGCGGGCCGTTCCGCCGCGGATGCGAATTCCGCCGCTTTGTTTGCTGAATCCGTAGTAGGCAGCCCCCATTGCGACGGAGGTATCCAGATCGTCGAGTCCGCCTAGCACGACGGGATCGTCGTCATACCAGCCGTTGATCGTGTCGAGCATTCGCGTGCGAAGCGTTTCGCTGCGAAAGACGCCGCCGTTAAACAGCACGTGCGTTGGCGTGACGCTGGTCGCTGTGTCGTCACCGGATTGGTCAGCCAGAAAGGCGGCAACATGTTTCGTGACCGCTGCATCGGCTTCGTAAGGCAGTCCGATGTCCTGGAATCCCGATGCCGCGTTGTGTTCGGGACGCGCCGAGGCTTCACATTTCGGGAAGAAGCCTTCGACGATCAACTGCTGAGTTTCCGTCTTGCCGATTTCGGCGGATATCGTGCCGCCAATCAGCGAGCTACCGCGCCCCAACACCGAGACGGTTTGTTGTTCGGGGCCATCGGACGACAGCAGCTGTTCTTTGGCATCACGACAGGCATGCCAGAGTGCAACGCTTTGCCAGGGATCCAGTTCGTGGCCTGACTCAGCGAACTTGGTACTGGCGAAGTGAGCGAGTGCCAAGTCCATGTTATCACCGCCAAGCAGCAAGTGATTGCCCACCGCAAGCCGCTCGAGGTTTAATTCGCCATCTTTCTGCGAGACCGTTACCAGGGTCAAATCGGTGGTTCCGCCACCGACGTCGACGACCAACATCACGTCGTCGGCACGAAGTGATTGTCGCCAATCGTCACCTTTGGCCGACAGCCAACGGTACACGGCGGCTTGCGGTTCTTCGAGCAGGACGAACGTTTCGGGCAATCCGGCTGCCACGGCGGCTTGCCGTGTCAATTCACGCGCCGCAGGTGCAAACGATGCAGGGACGGTCAACACTACCTGCTGTTCACGCAGCGGAGCGTCGTCGTGTTGTTCGTTCCATGCGGCGACCAGATGCGACAAGAATCGGACGGTGCATTCGTATGCCGACACCTTGTTGACTTCGGGCGGTGATTGCCACGGCAGCACCGCATCGGTGCGTCCGACACTGCTGTGGCAGAGCCAACTTTTGGCGGCGACGACGACCCGTTGCGGATTGTCGGCGGCTTGAGATCGTGCGTAGGCTCCGACGACGCCGCCGGCGGGATCTGGGTTGTAGGCGGTTCGCAACGATTCGACTTCGGATTCACGCGGCAGGTACAAGAACGACGGAAGTGAATCGCGGGCTTCGATTTGTCCCGGCTGGATGAGCTGCGGAATCTTCATCAGTTGAAGATCGTCAGGGGTATCAAGCGGGCAAAACGCAACCACCGAGTTGGTGGTGCCGAGGTCGATTCCGATACTGTAACGGGCGTTCATATTGGAAGAGTCTGTGGAGTCAAACGAGAGAAAAGTCGAGGGAAATGGCCCCTCCGGTGGTATTGTCGCCGCCAATTCGAGCCATGCAAACGTGCCCTTTTGCCGAAGCGGCGAGGATGTCCATTAGAACGGGATTGTGACCCGATCTCGGCCTCTATCGGGCAACGCCTACGAGCCAAGTGCTTTATCAGGCCTTGGTTTTCCGGTAGCGATACTCGCCAAGAGTTTTGCACGCCCCCCCGTAAGCCGCTGAAAAAGGAGGCGGGAGCCTACGAAAGCAGTGCGTTCCCAGGTAGGAGCCTGAGGACGAGTGTTTTTTCTATCGCTGGACTTGTGCCGGTGCGATCACGTTTGCATCACGCTCGCTGCCGCTGTATTTGGGCAACTCGACCTTCGTGGCTTGCCATCCTTGGTGGATCAGTTTGCCGGTGGTTGTCGAACCTTCGCCGATCCACTGATAGCGTTCGGGCGATCCATCTTCGCCGACATCGATCTGCGATCCCTCACCGACATCGCTGACCGGCGCGAGTTCAAAGAATCTTGTCAACGTCGATGCACACTGTTGTAAGCAGGGGCGAGCGGCGGCACCGACTTGCGCATCGGCAAATTTTGTCAGGTCTTCTTGGATCAGATCAACAAATCGGGCCTCGCGTTGCAGAGCGGACAATAGGGTGATCGCATCGCTTCGCACGGGCTTTGCCGCAAGCGGTTTGGGGGCCGCTGCGGGCTGCGGTTCCGTTTTGGGTAGCAACTTCGGTTCTGCTTCCTGCGTCGTTTCAGGCTGCAGCGCCTGGCGAATCCGCTCAGACGCTTGTTTGTCGAAAAGTGCTGCTGAGAACGCTCGAAAGGCGATTCCTAAGCCCATCCTGATGTCCCTAAAAATAAGGCCGTAAAGGTATCGTGATGACAGGCGAAAAGCCTATCCCGGGGTTTACTCGTTTTCGCTCTCAGCGACTTTTAGGTTCTTGTACTTCTCGTTTAACTCTTCGACCAACAAGAAGCCGATGTCCGTGTTCGCGACGTTGATGTACTTCAATTTCGGTAGCGATGCAAGTTTGCTAAACCCTTCGTCGGTGAACCTTGTACCGGCGACATTCAGACGTTCAAGGTTTTGTAATTTCATCAATGTGTCAACGGATTCATCACTGACCTTGGTCGACATCAAATTCAGTTCGGTCAAATTGGTCAATTTGCCGTAGGTGTTCAGCGCCTCGTCGTCGGTCTTTGTTTCCCACAGCCCCAGGTAGGTCAGTTTGGTCGAGTCAGCGATGGTTTGTAGGCCTTCGGAGCTGACCAATCGACATTCGCTGATGTCGAGGAACTTGACGTTGGGCAATTCACTGATGATTTTCATTCCGTCGTCATCAAGCGATGTATCGCGAAGTTCCAAACGCTCGAGCGTCTTCAGTCCAGCGATCGATTTGAGCCCTTCGCCGGTCACATCGGAACCACGAATGCGAAGCCGCTTCAATTTGGAGAGTCCTTCGAGTGCCGGCATCCCTTCGTCGTCGATCTTGGTGTAATCGAGTTGGATGGATTCGAGTGATTTCATTTTGCCGAGCACTTCGAGCGACTTGTTGCTGATCGAGGTGCAGTAGTTGGCATTAAAGGATTTCAGAGAAAGCCCATCGAGTTTGGCGACGCCGTCATCGGTCACCTTCGATTTTTCGAGTTGGATATCAGCTAGCGATTTGATTTTCGCCAACGAATCGAGTCCCGCGTCTGCGATGTTGGTATTACGCAAATCGATCGCTCGCAGCTTTTTAAGCGACGTCAAACTTTCGAGCCCAGCGTCGGTCACTCCGGTACGACGCAGAAATAACGCTTCGAGGTTTTCGAGTTTGCCGACCGATTCGAGTGTGAGATCGCTGATCGCCGAATCGGTCAGTGTCAATCGCTTGAGTTTGCTGAGTGACTCGATCGCCTGCATTCCTTCATCGTCAACGCCGGGACCGTTGAAAATGGCCACTTCAACGCTGGGAAGTCCCTGCAAATGCTTTAGTGATTCGGCGATACTAACGTCGCTGGAAACCGAAAGCTCGACGACGTTGCCCGCTTTGTTTTTCTCGAGCACAAATCCCGCTTCCTCCAACGCTTCGACATCCTCGTCATTGTCCGCAATGACCGGGGCCGTTTTGGGCTGCTCCACCGCAGCGGAATCGCCTGGCTGTGACTGCGTATTCACTCCATCGGAATCCGAGCGAGAGCAGCCGCTCAGCACGGCAATCGCCAAGCTGAGAGTTCCTGCAACGATTGGACGAAAACGACGGTCGAGGGAGTGTTTTTGGGTCATGGAAGCTGCTTGGGCTGAGGGATGAAGGGGGTGGGGCCACCATTTTATCTAATTGGCGAGTTGTCGAAAGGTAGCCGGTTCGTCGAGGGACAATTGAATTGACGGAGCAAGTCGGGCGGCGTCCGCCTGACAAAAGATGTTATTTGTGTTCTTTTTGCTCGAGAAAATGTTAAAGCGTGGAGCTGATTGTGGCAATCATGTCGAGTCGATTTAAAATGCTACAATGCGGATCGTTGCCGCTTTGATTCTCCCTTGATATGGTAGTTTGGCGGTTTTACGCCCCATTCTCTCAACCTACCCTTTCCTGTTAATTCCCTCCTTAAGGACCTTTGATGAGCAAGAAAACAACACGTCGAAATTTTATTGGCCAAAGTGCCGCATTTACTGCGGGCGTTGGTTTCTGGTCGGGCACTTCGTTAATTAGCCACGGCAAGGACTCGGCGCTACAAGGATTGTCGGCGGCCTGTATTGGCGTCGGCGGCAAAGGTGGCAGCGATACTAGCCACATCGGCGAGCAAGGCGTTAACATCGTCGGTCTGTGCGATGTCGATGGCGGCACGCTGACCAAGAAGGGACGCGAATTCAAAGACGCGGAACAGTTCACCGACTTTCGCGAAATGCTCGACAAGCTTGGCGACAAAGTTGACATCGTCACCGTCAGCACCCCGGACCATACCC
>NZ_JBFHFD010000336.1:0-9150 GCF_041583735.1 Novipirellula sp. | reverse complement strand
GGTGGCGTAAGCCTGGTCCACTAAAACTTTGGGCTTGTTGTGATTTTTGGTTGCGATGGTTTTCTGCCACCTCTCCACCAACTTCGTTGGGGGAGAGGTCGAACGGAGCCTTCAGCGACGTTCGGGTGAGGGGGCTGACCGAGCAAACTACTCGCCGACGATAACGACGTTTGCGCCGGAATTGCTCGCCGATAGCGCGGTCGCCCCCTCACCCGAGCAACGCCTAAAGGGCGTGCTCGACCTCTCCCCCAACGAAGTTGGTGGAGAGGTGGCAGAAAACCATCGCAACCAAAAATCACAACAAGCCCAAAGTTTTAGTGGACCAGGCTTACGCCACCGGCATGGGATGTGTCAGCCTCCGGCTTAAGACTGCAAATCACTCAACCTATAAATCGCACGTCCTTCGGTACTTCAAAATAACGCAACTTCAAAACTTACGATTCGGGTTAGAATTCGTCCAAAGCCGGTTGAACTGCTTAAATGCAGCGACTCGTGAAATGTCGCTCGTGATATTTCACCGCTCTACGTTAGAATGGTTACGCTAGAATGACGTTCACATTCTATGCCCCTCACCCCCTTTCAGACATGAATTCTGCGATGCTAATTCGTTTACTCGTTTTGTTTGCGATCTTTACCGCAGCGATTCCCGTTTTCGATACGGTTCACTGTTCGCAACTGCTTGCCGAAGACGCTGTTTTGGCGTTCGACCGTGACTCGGCAGCGACGTCTCACAAACTCGAAACGCACGAACTGGGCGATACCCGCAACGTGTTGCGGTTTGGTAATGTGATTCTTGCGGGCCAACCCGACCAAGCTCTATTCACTGAATTCAAGCAGCGGGGAATTACCGCCGTGCTGACGCTCCGCGAACCAGTCGAATTGGAATGGGACGAGAAACAGGTTGCCGAGTCGGCGGGATTGCGTTTTTACCAGTTGCCCGTTCAAGGCCCCGACGATCTCAGCCCAGAGATGTTCGACAAAAGTTTAGAGATCATTCGTTCAGCGAAGGACAACGCGAAGGTATTGGTGCATTGCGCGGCGGCCAGTCGTGTCGGAGCGGTGTGGATGGCGCATCGCATCATCGATGGCAAGTTGAGCGTGGATGATGCACGCAAAGAAGCTCGACAAGTCGGACTGCGAGCTCCGGTTTTGGAAGCAAAAGTGCTCGAATACGTGAAGACAAAACAAGCCGCCGATGCGGGTGAGTCGACAAAATAGACGCCTTAAGTAGGAAACGCTGTGAAGCATTTTCTTGTAGCGGAACTCGTCAAGAGTTTCGGGAATTGGGTTCGTTCAACGAAAGTCTTGACGACTTCCGCTACGTTTATACACCACAAAATACGGCACAAAAATGCTTCACAGCGTTTCTTAATAGGGGTGTCATCGCCACAGGCGGAAGGGTTATTTTTTCAAGCCCGCACGGTGCAAACCCAATGTACGCGGCCCCATCGTTTGGCGTACACTTAGCCTTGATCGAGCCCTTTTACTGGCAGCCCGACCGCTGGCAACCCGTTTGCCGGCAACGACAAATGGATATTCACCCCGCTCAAGGAATTTGAAATATGAATCGATGGATGTTGCTTGCCGCCGCTGTTTTCGTGATGAGTTTCCCCAGCATGGCGTTGGCCCATCCAGGTCACGGACCCGCCGAACATGGCATTGCTGACCACGCGATGGGTGGATTGACGAACGGTTTGACGCATCCGTTGACCGGAATTGACCATTTGTTAACGCTGATCGCTGTCGCTCTGATCGCGGTTCGCATCGGGGGACGTGCGATGTGGGCCGTTCCTGCCGCATTTTTGGCAATGGGAGCAATTGGGGCGTCCGCAGCTTCGCTTGGCTGGACCGTGCCGATGGCCGAAGCGATGATTATCGGTTCAGTATTGGTCGCGGGACTGACTTTGGCTTCACGACGTACCGCACCGACGTTTTTATTGAGCGTGATCTGCGGGTTTGGCCTGTTCCACGGCTATGCTCACGTGATCGAAATGGCGGGCACGGTCACTGTCGCGTCTTACTCGATTGGATTGATGGCAACGTCGCTTGGCATGATCGTGATCGTGATGATGGCAGCGAAATCAGCACAACGACTCGGTTCGATCGAAACGTTCACCAAAGCTTGCCGGATTGTTGGCGGATCGCTAACCGTCGCAGCGATCGCAATGATGCTGGTCCACGTAGGATAGTCTTCTAGCCTGTTAATGTGGGATAGGCTTCTAGCCTGTCAAGCAGCCCAGTCCTATCGAATTCTCCTGTAGCGAAACTCGCCAAGAGTTTCGGATCGTTCGACAAATACTACGAAAGTCTTGCTGACTTTCTCTACCTTAAAACACACCGATGACAGACTGGAAGCCTATCCCACATTTGTTTACGCGATGATCTCGTTGACCACGCGTGATGGCTTGGTCAAATTCGACAATCGCTGATTGGCACCCTGCGTCGGATACGTCAGACGCATATGGTCGACTCCCATCAAATGCAGAAGTGTCGCGTGCAGATCGTGAGGCGACACCTTGTCGACGACCGCTTCGTATCCGATCTCGTCGGTCTCGCCGAGCGTAAAGCCGCTCTTCACTCCACCGCCAGCCATCCAGATGGTAAACGCGCCGGGATTGTGATCGCGACCGACGAGTTTCATTTCTTTGCCGTTGCGATTTTCCCGCATCGGCGTGCGGCCAAACTCGCCGCCCCAGACGACAAGCGTATCTTCGAGCAACCCACGCTGCTGCAGATCTTTTAGCAATGCGGCGATTGGCTTGTCCGTCTCGCGGCAACGGTCCGAAAACCCTTTATTGATCGCTTCACTCTCAGCCGCGCCGTGCGAATCCCATCCCCAGTGAAACAGCTGGATGAAGCGGACGCCACGCTCGGCCAATCGGCGTGCCAGCAAACAATTGTTGGCAAACGCCTCCTTGCCCGGTTCGACCCCATACGCCTGGTGCACGCTTTTTTCTTCTTGGCTCAAGTCAAATGCATCAGTCGCCGAAGTCTGCATCCGGAATGCCATCTCGTATTGTGAGATACGAGTCAGTGTTTCCGCGTCGCCATATTCGGCGTAAGCACGTCGATTGAGTTTCTCGATCGCGTCGAGAGTCGTTCGTCGCTCTTGGCGAGTCGAGCCATCGGTGTTAGAAAGGAACAACACCGGATCGCCTTGCGAACGACATTGCACGCCTTGGTACACCGAGGGCAGATAGCCCGATCCCCAGACGCTCTTGCCCGCCGACGGCATTCGCCCGCCTGAAACAAGCACGATGAAGCCGGGTAAGTTGTCGTTTTCGCTGCCGAGACCGTACGTGGCCCAAGCTCCCATGGAGCCCGCGCCGAGCGTTTGATTGCCCGTCAACATCAACAACTGTGCGGGCGCGTGATTGAACTGAGTCGTGTACATCGACTTGATGAAACAAACTTGATCCGAGACCGTTTTGAATTCCGGGAATCGGTCGGACACCCAGTTGCCCGCTTCACCGACCTGTTCAAATGGGAACTGTGGCCCGAGCATTTTTGGAACGCCTTGGATAAACGCAAACCGCTTGCCCTGCAAGAAGGAAGCTGGAGTGTCCATGCCGTCAAACTTTGCCAATTCCGGCTTGTAGTCAAACAAATCCAGCTGGCTGGGCGAGCCGGCCATGTGCAAATAGATAACCCGCTTCGCTCGCGGGCGAAAATGCAATCCACCCTCCAGACTCGGCTTGCCCGCTTTACCTCTGGCATGCGACGCGTCGGCTGCTCTGGCGGACTGGGCGCCCATCCAGGCCGAAGCCAAGCCAAGTCCGCAGCCGCCTAAAAAGTGACGACGCGTGCTGGCGTACAATCGCTGCAATTCAAGCTCTTGATGTAATTTCATTGTTCCACCTAGATTCATTGTTCCAGGACTCATTTTGTGATCGCCAAATCGGAGTTCAAAATCGCCAATGCGACGATGCCTAACGGGTCCAACTTGGCTGGCATGCTTTTCGCCTCGTTTGAATCTTCCGCCTTCGTTTCACTTGCTCTTGTTTCGTCCGTTACGGTTTCATCCACAGCGGTTTCATCCACTGTTGCTCGTTGCTTGAGTAACGATTCATGCAACATCATCAAATCTGCAAGATCTTCTTCGCTTGGCTCGCGGCTGATCACACGCAGATAAATCTCGCGTATGAGATCGCGTGGTGTCGCTGAAGCATTGGTCTTCGAATTCTCTCTTACGCGGTCAGCGATCGATTGAGCCAATTCGGTATAGACTTCGCTATTTAGGGTCACCAATGCCTGCAGCGGTGTGTTGGTCGCGATCCGCCGGGGACTGCAAATGTCACGGTTCGGCGTATCAAACATGACAAACCCAGGATAGGGACTGGTCCGTTTCCAATACGTATAGACACCACGCCGGAAGCGATCTTCTCCCTCGGCGGCCTTCCACGCGGCACCTGAATAGACTTGCTGCCAAACTCCGTCCGGCTGCGGAGGCATCACGCTCGGGCCTCCCATTTGGGTCGCCAACTTACCGGATGCGACGAGCGATTGGTCCCGTACCATTTCGGCGGTCAAGCGAGTGCGTGGGCCACGAGCGAGTAAACGATTGCGTGGATCTCTTTGCTTGCGTTCTGCGTCGACTCGGTTGTCTTGTCGATAGGTTGATGAAAGCACCAATTCCCGCAGTAACGATTTCAAGCTCCACCCGAGCTCGCTTTGCATTTGTGAGGCAAGGAAATTCAACAGCTCGAGGTTCGAGGGTGGCTCACCACTGACGCCAAAATCTTCGAGCGTTTCTACGATGCCGATCCCAAACAACTCGTTCCAAATCCGATTCACCCAAACTCGCGACGCCATCGGGTTATCGCGAGACACCAACCACTGAGCGAACTCCAGACGATTGGTCACTTGAATCCGATTCTTATCCGCTGCGATTTGAAAGACCTCGGGAATCCCGGGCTCGACTACATCGCCGCGGTCAAGCCAGTTGCCTCGCAGAAACAAGCGAGTTTCGCGAACCGCGTCGGGCACGCGGTCTTGCATGATCGGCAGCGATGGCCCTTTGAACTTGCTCATTTCTCGACGAAGCGAATCCACCGTTTCTCGCTGTTTCGCGTACGCCTCATCCTCGCCAAGTTTGCTAAGCGATGGGGCTTCAGAGTACTCGATCTTGAATCGACGCAAGTGGTTAGAGAGTCCGCCAGTGACCGACGCACTTTGATGCAACTTTAATTCGAGCGTTTCGGATTCGCCAAGCTGCAATGGTTCGGCGAGAGTAACGACTACCCAGCGGGGTTCGAAGATTTTCGGGTAGCCTCCAAATCCTTCGGATCCTTTTTGCAACATTCTCTCAACCGGGTTCGCGCCCGCTCGATAGTCAGGAATGACCGTATCGAGTTTCACCGGCTTGGATTTGTCGTCGTTCCCGATGACCGCGACTTCCAGATGGGAAAGCACACTGCCTTGTTCGGGCCATTTAGCCGGATCATCGGATTCCGGCCGAATCGTAAAACGCAGCGCCGTGATCGACGAAACATCGCTCGACAATTTGTAAGTGCTGCCCACTGCAACCGTTCCGCCGATCACGCGGACTTCATCGCCGACCTTTCCGATCGTGCCCGTGGTCGATTCGAGTTCATTGATCGCCAGCAATTCCCACTCGGATTGTCCGACCACCAAGTGCCCGAGCGAATCGAGCGTTTTCTCTGCTTCGTTCAGTTCACGCTCGGTCCTCACAAACTCAACACGCAATTGCTTGTCACTGAGATAAGGGATCGCTGGTTTTTCGTGATCCAAATCCGCATCTTCGCTGTTGTTGAATAGTGACAACCCGGCATAGAACTCGTCGTGCTGGTAAGGTTCGTAGGGGTGAGCATGGCACTGGACGCATCCGAACGTAGTCGCTTGCCAAGTCGTCCAAGTGGTGCTGAGGCGATCGATCACCGCGGCAATGCGGAACTCTTCGTCATCGGTGCCGCCTTCAGTGTTGGTTTGTGTATTGCGGTGAAATGCCGTGGCCACGAGGTCGTCAAAGGACGGATCGGGCAGCAAATCGCCTGCGAGCTGTTTGATCGTAAATTCGTCATAGGGCATGTCTTGGTTGAACGCTTCAATCAGCCAATTGCGATAGGGCCACATTTCGCGATGCGGGTCTTTTTCAAACCCTTTCGAATCAGCATAGCGAGCCAAGTCCATCCACATCGAAGCCCAGCGTTCGCCAAAATGAGGCGAGGCCAACAAACGCTCGACTTGTTGTTCGTAAACGAGTTCACGGTCCGCTTTGTGATCCGTGTTCGACAATTGCTTGACGAACGCATCAAGCTCTTCGAGCGTTGGCGGCAGCCCGATCAAATCGAACGATACTCGACGCAACCATTGTTCCGGTTCGGCTTCACGAGTTGGTGACAAATCGTGCTGCCGCAGTGAACTGTAAATAAAGTGATCCAGCGGCTTATTAGCCCATGCGATCGATTGGTCGCTTTCAGGAATCGAGGGGGCGACCAGCGGCATCCGCGACCAATGGTCTTCCCACTTGGCGTCCTGTTTGATCCAGCGACGAATCAGCTCAATTTCTCGATCGCTTAAACCATCGGGATGTTCGTCGGGCGGCGGCATGCGGTCATCAGGGTCGTCCGAGATGATGCGTTGAAACAAAACCGATTCGTCTGGATCTCCCGGTTCAACCACCCAACCGTCAGGCGGCAAAATCGAGTCGGCGTAGACGAACGAGATATCGCCGGCTTGCTTGACGCCGCCATGGCAACCAGTACACGATTTTGCAAAAATCGGCTGAATGTCGCGAGCAAAACTCGGGTGTTCGGGGATCGGCTGGGCACCCTTCGAATCGTCGGCGACTGCCAAGCCCTGCGGCATCATTATCAGCAGCAATAAGGTCAACTCACCCACTTTGGCCAAGCGGGGGTGGTACTCAGTTGACGTGCGAAGCAGTGATTTTTGTTGTGGTAGTTGCATGCTGGCTATTGTAGCTCATCACGCCGCGAAAATGAGCCCTGATGCATCGCAGACAACGAATCGCAAACCGATTCAATCAGCAGCGTTTTGTTCGCAGGGTTCGACTGGCTTCGGACGAAAAACAGCAACGCAGTCAGCACGAAATGCGGGGTATCCCCAACCCAAAGTCAATGCACAATAGATCGCAATCGACAGCGGTGACGCTCCGGCGGCAAGCAGCCGAGGGGTATCCAGAAATGGGTCTCCTGTGAACCACGCTACCGCTAAATAGACGCCGTTGGCCAATACGCAAAAGTTCGCGATAAACCAGACGGATGGCTTGCGAATTGCAATCGCAATCAGCAACGGAACCACCGCTCCGACCAAGGGGCCTGACCAAAGGGTGAGTAGCGGATGCGGATCAGGGGCGAAATGACTGTATGGCAAATGCCATGGTCTCAGTTCGGCATGTTGCAGCGTCCCACCACCTAGCCAGCCTCCGATCAGATGGCCGACTTCGTGTGTCGTCGTCATCACAATCCAGGATGCAATCAGCAGCAGGGTGAATCGTATCATCGTGGTTTGTTTAGCCTCAAGCGGCTGAATGGAATTTAGCGGTGGCGAAACTAACGGTAGCGAAACTCGCAGACGGGCTGTTGATTTAATCGAAATCCAACTCGCAGTTGTGAGCCGCGGGCCGTAAGGCATCGGTTAATGCGTGGAATAATCCGTTCACGCGCGAGCGGCTCACTAAATCAACAGTCCGCAGAGAGTTTCGGCCATCAACGTGCCACTACGAAAGGCTCTGCGACTTTCGCTACGGTAAGTTCTCTGCGTAAGCCTTGGCCACCTCTTCGGCGATGATTTGGAACCCTTTCCTCACGGTCGCTTCGGGCATCGTGAACGTCACGCGTATGCATTCTTGGCGGTGTCGCCAATCGTGATCATCCAATCCAAAAAAGAAATAGTTGCCGGGGACGACTAACACGTCACGAGCCTTCAGACGCTGGTACAGTTCTTGCGAGCTGATCGGCAATCCTTCGAACCACATCCACAGAAAGAACGCCCCTTCGCTGCGATGAATCCGATAAGGCAATTCGTCATTGAAGTACTCGTGGACAAACGCCAGCGCTTGCTCGGACTTTGTGCGATAGAAAGGCTGAACCACTTCATCGCTCAATCGCAAGATTTCGCCACTTTCAACAAGCGGCGTTGCGATCGCTTGACCAATGTTGGTGTTGGCGAGTCCCACGATCGACATCATTGATGACAGTGAACGAATTACCTCGGGGCTCGCGACGACGATTCCGGTACGTGTGCCAGGCAATCCGATCTTAGAAAGACTGAGCGTGAGGATGATGTTCTCGTTCCAGACCGGAGTCGCTTCGGTAAAGATCGCGTTTGGAAACGGTGCGCCGTAGGCGTTATCGATGATCAGCGGAATGTCATGCGAGGCCGCGAGTTCGGCGAGTCGCTTGATTTCGGCGTCGGTCAACACATTGCCGGTCGGGTTGGTCGGCCTTGATACACAAATTGCGGCAATCTCCTCCGTAACGTTTAACGCATCAAAATCGACACGATATTTAAATTCGTGTTTGCCGTTCAGTTCCAGCCGTGGCTTGATGGCACAAAACATCTCGCCATCGACCGATTGGTTGGCATAGCCGATGTATTCGGGGACCAGCGGCAGCAGGACCTTTTTGCGACTGCCGTCACGAAATTTGCCCGCCAACGAGTTGAACAGCATGAAGAACGCGGTTTGTCCACCCGCGGTGACGCCTATATTTTCCGGACCGAGATCCCAGCCAAATTGTCGTTGGAACAAATTCGCGAGTGCGGCACGGAAGGCAGGATTCCCCGAGGGTGGTTCGTAGTTGCCTACCGCGTGTTCGAGTTTACCGGGTTCGCGTCCCATTTCCTCGAATCGTCTTCGCCACAGCGCGTCCATCTCTGGGATATGGGCCGGTTGGCCGCCTCCAAGCATACAGATGCTGTCGCCGCCCTTGGCGATCGCATGCCCCAGATCGTCCATCAATTCGCTGATACCGCTGCCGCGACAAAGCTGCTCACCAAACTCAGACCAGTGCAATTTCATTGTATTTATCAGTGCGAGACATTGCTGTTGAACGCTAACGAGTATGGTGAATCTTCGTCGACCATGAAACCATGCTGACATAAGAACCCATGTAGCGAAACTCGCGAAGAGTTTCGGCCGCCATCACGGTACAGATCATAAAAACACTT
>NZ_JBFHFD010000335.1:0-9152 GCF_041583735.1 Novipirellula sp. | reverse complement strand
TCGCACAGCAGTGTTTGCGCCAGCAGGTTGGCGGTGGTTCGCTTGCCAACCCCCGGTTGGCCGACAAACAGAAAGCTGCCCGTCAATCGGCCTTTGCGGATCGCGTTGGCAAACCAAGCTTCGATTTGCTTGTGACCAATCAAGTTGGACCAATTCATCAACGCTGCGGTCCTTTGGGACCCGAGGAGGGTTGGGCCGATTCTGCAGCGGCAGAGTCACAGCGAAGATTGGCTTTTTCGATCGTGCAAATTTTCTGGACCCGTTTGTTATGCCGGCCGCCATCGAATTCAGTCTTTAGCCACAACAGCACGAGATCGTCGATCGGACGTTCGCCAATCAAATCGCCGGGCAAACAGAGCACGTTGACATCGTTGTGTCGCCGACTCATTTCGATCAAGACTTCGTCGTAACACGAAGCGGCACGAACGCCTAAAAATTTGTTAGCGGTAATCGCCATCCCGATCCCGGTGCCGCAGATCAAAATACCGCGATCGGCTTCCCCGTTACTCACTTTTTTGGCCACCAGACTGGCGAGGTCTGGGTAATCACAGGCTGTATCACTATTGGTCCCTTCATCGCTGACCGTAAAACCGGCTGCGGCAAGGGATTGCATCAACTTTGCTTTGATATGAACGCCACGGTGATCGCTTGCTAAGCAAATCTTCAGCATCTTGTCACCTATTTATTCTTGGCTTTTGATTTCGGTAGGGAAAAAATCCTCGCCGAATGAATCGAGCCATTTTCCTAGTTCTTCGTTTATTTGGTCGGCACAGGCCTCGTAGACCTCCACCGCCATGCCCACGGGGTCACTAATATCGCCCCCGTCTCGTCGCAATGTAAAGACACGTTCGTGCATGTCGGGCCACGCGGCCAAAATCGCCGCTCGATGGCCTCGCGTCATCGTCAGGATCAAATCGGCAACATTGACCACCGATTCATCGAGCGGACGACTGCTGTGGCCGGTCAAATCCAGCCCCCGTGACCCCATCACGGCAACGGCTTGCGGACTCGCGCCGGAACCACTCGATGCCGCCACGCCCGCCGAGATGACACGCACGGCATCATCGCATCCGGTTCGCTTGTTCAATTGTTCACGTAAAAGAGTCTCTGCCATTGGACTACGGCAGGTATTTCCGGTGCAGACCACCGCGATCACAGGTTTCACAAATTGGTTCATAGCAGCACGTTCAATCACGCCTTCGCGAAGCAACTCCCAGCGATTGCCACTGACTCGGACAACCGTCGTGACACCACCATAGCGTGTCGGGCCATCGTCGAGCAGCAGTGGCAATTCGTCGCCATATTTTTCCACCATTCTAGCGGCAACCGTGGCAATCTCGGTCCCCTCGTCGGGCTGAAAACTAGCCAAGACCAACGGACCCGACAAATAACGGTGAATTTGATCCAAAACCGAGTGGTCGACCACTCGAAAACTGACATATCCATCCTTGTCCACCACCTGGTCGTGGACTCCGACGGGCAATTGAGATAAAGCCGAAAAGGGCTCGGGACATTGCACCATCGCCGTCAGCGGCCCCGGCCAGCAACGTCGCAACAGTCGCCGCAGTGTGCTCGAAGCCGTGCCGACAAAATCGCATGCCCCGTCACGGCTGCGAATCGACAATTCCATCCAATGATGATTCGGTCCCGAATTATTATTCGCCGTAGCAGCCTCGATCTCGCGATTTGCAAGCATTCGTAGCTGCTCGACCCCCTTGGTGCTCAGCGCCAACGCAGCGAGCGTATAGGTCGTTTCAGTTGGCACCCCCACCACTTGCCCTTCAACCAACGCTTGGACAGTTCGATGCACGATGTCTCGCGAATCTTCTGCTGTTTGGAGGTCCAGGATTTTTGGCATGGATCGAGGTCAAAGGGAAAGCGGGCTATTTTTCGACGGTGTTGGCGTTCACAATTGTACGGGCTATTAAAACGTCTTCACAAGTCCGCGTGAGCAACCGAAGTTGTCTCGATCGCGATCTTGGTTGTTACACTAGCACCATTACTACAAAACGAAAACGTGAAGCCGAAAACCACCTTGTCCTCTGCCAAACAATCCCGCCGAACGATGATGTGCGCGTCGCTTGCGCTCGGTTCCAGCATGATTTCAGGCTGCGTTTCGGCTGCGTCCGGCTCCAGTACCCAAATTGTGTGGGGACGACGCGGGTTTAGTGACGGCCGCTTTCTAAAACCGCGAGCGATCGCGATCTCGCCCGCCGACGAATTATTTATTGTCGATACCACCGGGCGGATCCAAGTTTTTGACGTCGATGGGAATTTCCAGCGAAGTTGGAAAACACCGGACACCGAAAACGGACGGCCCACCGGATTGGCTGTCGAAACGCCACCAGGCCCCAACTCCATCCCAAACTTGCTGGTCGCCGACACCCATTATTATCGCACGCTTGCCTACACACTCAGCGGTGAACTTTGCAGCGACAAGCAAATCGGGGGAGTCGCTGGCCATTCGCCGGGCGAGTTTGCCTTTGTCACCGACACGGTTTGCGATCAGGAAGGCTGTTTTTATATCGGCGAGTATGGTGATTCGGATCGCATTCAAAAATTTGATCCCGATCGAAACTTTTTGACGCAGTGGGGCGGCACGGGAAATGAGCACGGCCAATTTGTCCGTCCGCAAAGTCTCGTCGTGCGTGATCATGTGTTATGGGTCGCCGATGCCTGTAACCATCGTATCCAATGTTTCGATATCCGCGAAGAAACGCCAAAGTTGATCAACGTCTTCGGTCAAGAAGGCGACGCCGCGGGCGAATTTTATTATCCCTACGATTTGGCCTTCGCCAGTGATGGCACGCTGATCGTCTGCGAGTACGGCAACCAGCGGCTACAGCGATTCACGCCGGAGGGCAAATGGATCGCCACCTGGGGTGCTCCGGGATTCCAGCCCGGTCAATTGTATCAGCCTTGGGGTGTGGTGGTCGATTCGCAAGACCGTGTGCATGTCTTGGACAGCAACAATCACCGCGTCCAGCGTCTCGCCCTGTTCAGCTGAATGTGGGATAGGCTTCCAGCCTGTCATGGGTATTCCTAGACCTTCCCGTAGCGAAACTCGCCAAGAGTTTCGGATGCAGCTGAGATCGACGAAACTCTCCGCGAGTTCCACTATTTGATTTCTTTCAGATCGGCACGGCTCTCCTCATAAGTGGTGTCAAACGCCAGCGCCGCAGGGTCGGGAGCGACGCCCCAATTGCCGCACGCGGTTTGATAGACCTCGGGCCACCAATTTCGATGCTCCGTCAAACCTTGCTCTTTATACGCTCGCCAATGGCTGAGCACTTTGGACCAACAGCGGTCACCGTAATCGAGAGCTTCGTTGAGCGAAGCGAATTTTGGGACATACCAACGACGACCGATCTGTGCATGCAACACCTCGTCGGCCCAATCAAAATCTTGAAACAGCCCCGACAACGGATCGCCGCTTTCCATTGCGACTTCCCATTCGTATCGCTTTCCCGTTTTGGGCATCAATCCTTGCTCGATAAAAAACAACACGCCATGACGCTCGCGTGCGTTGAGCTGCGTATTCAAGTTGCGTGACCAAGTGAAATTGATCGGGATTTTTGTCCAGTCGATTCCTTGCGCAACAAATCCGACTTCGCCCATCATCGCGTGCCGTGCTTCGTCCCACAGCTGCCGCGACATCTCGGCGTGAAAATCCCACGGTTCCTCGTCACCGATCTCCACCAAGATGCTCGCCATCATCTCGGGCACATCCAATTCTCGGATTCGCTTGTAGTACATCATCAACGTCTTGTCGCGAGCGGTAAAACGCGAGTCGTACAAGAACGCTTCGGGATTGACGCCGGCATTGAATGAATCCTGGAACCGTTCATCACGCCGAGGTTCCGCTTGATAGACGAACGGCGTCCGGCTGTGTATCGGCTCGGGGACCGATGTGTCGCTTGTCGCGGTACCATCCAATTCACCGGCCGCGCGAAGACACTGCTGCAAACAATCGACCCAAGCTTGCATCGCCGCGCGTTGGTCACGGTCAACCAAACATGCAATCGATTGTTCACCCAGTTGATGGACTTCATCGATTTCAAATTCGATCAGCTTTGCGATGCGGATCGAGGGAGCGTCGGCAAGCGGATGCGCGTCGGTTTTGAATCGTTGACACGCCTCGAGAATCGCTGGAAACGCCACCTCATAGACCCCGACCAGAAACTCGTTCGTCGTTGGCGCCGCGGCGATTTCGTCCATCAATCGCTCGAGTCCAGGATGAGGTACCTTGTCGAGCCCCAGCGGAGGTTCACGCATCTCGCCGACACGGCGGCGAATCGAGCTGACTTGTTCGCTGCACAGGTAGGCGTGATGGCTAAACAGTGTTTTGAGTTCATAAATCGGCTCGGCCGTGATCTTTGCCGTCAGCGTTTCGTACAGCCGCTTGAAAACAAAGTGCAGCCGTTTCCAGCGTTTCGCACTCTCCTGGACACTCCAGTCGCACTGGATGGCCCGCTCGAGCGAACCGAGTCCCGCCAACGAAGGAAGACCGCGGTAGGATTGATAGTCTTGCATATTCTTATTTTCTAGCGGGGTGTCGGTCGACGCAGCGTCTCACGGAACAATGGCAGTTTGGAACAGCATGCCAAGAGGAAAAACCGACTGAAATTATGAGCGATGGCGACTTTGACCGCAATCTTTTGCCTCGCAGCCGACGGCAGCCGAGAAATATTGATTTTATTTCTTGTCCGGCGTCAGATCAGAGCCACGCAAAGGGTCATACTGTTAGTCGCTGCGTGCTCTCTATTCCTTTCTTATCGCGAATCAGTTTTAGCATGACGCCTTGGCCGACCCCCAATCCGCTACTGATTTCGGAGATCGGCGATCTCGCCAACCACGCTGCGTGGCAGCGGTTTGATGCGTTGTATCGCCCGGTGATCTATCGATTTGCGCGGCGACGTGGACTCGACCATCATGCCGCCGACGAAGTGGTCGCCGATGTGATCCGGCGAGTCGCGCGAGCGGCCAGCCGATGGCATCGACCGGGCGACCAGGAATGCGAACAGAAACCGCCAGACCGTTTTGCGGCATGGCTAAACCGCGTGTCGCGAAACTCGCTCGTCAATGTTGTTTGTCGCGATTTGAATCATCGAGGCATCGGCGGAACGACGCATCAGATCACGCTCGAGTCGCGACCGGCGGCGACCGAGGATTCTCGCCACGATTGGGAGAACGATCGCCAGCGAGTCTTGATTCGCCTGGCTGCCGACGCAATACGCGATGATTATGACCACGCCAGCTGGGATGCATTCTGGTCCACTCACGTCGAAGGCGAATCGATCGACAGTGTCACAAAGCGACTGGGCAAATCACGCGGTGCGATCTATGCCATTCGCAGCCGAATCGTGCGGCGATTACGCGAACAAGTGCAGCAAATCGAGGCCGAGGAGGATCGATCATGAATCCTGATGCCGAAGTTTGTTTAGCCGAAGTCGACTTTCAGGCAATTTTGTCGGGCACGCAAGATCGGCGGATGGAACAACATCTGGACCATTGCCAACAATGTGCATCACGGCTGGAACAACTGGCCGCAGACGAAACGTTTTGGCAAGCCTCGTCCCATAGTTTGAGCGAGGATTTTCTGGACGCGCCCACCGGTGATGAAACCGATGTATCGGTACAGCTATCGCCGGTCCTGCGTGCAATTTTGTCGCCCAGCGATGATCCTCATTCACTTGGACGCATTGGCCGATTCGAGATCTGCGGGATTGTCGGCAGCGGCGGCATGGGCACCGTGCTGAAGGCACGCGATGTGGATATCGATCGTATCGTCGCATTGAAACTGCCTGCCGCCCATCTGTTGGAACTCCCCTCCGCATTGGAGCGGATTGAACGCGAAGCCCGCTCGGCCGCCACGATTCGCCATCCCAACATCATCGAAATTTATCAGGTCGATCGCTGGCAAGGGATCCCGTACTTGGTGATGCCCTATTTGCCCGGGCCCTCGCTGATGTCGCGGTTAGAGAAACATGGCAAGCTGGACGTTTTGGATGCGATCCGGATTGCCCGGCAAACCGCCTCGGCACTTGCCGCCGCTCATCAACACGGCGTCGTCCATCGCGATGTGAAACCCGGCAACATTTTATTGGGCAAGGGAACCGAACAAGCGGTGTTGACCGATTTCGGGATCGCCAAAATCCAAGACGATGTTTCGATGACCAACACAGGCGTGATTGTCGGAACGCCAGGATTTTTGTCGCCAGAACAAGCACGCGGGAACGAAGCCGGCCCGCAGAGCGATTTGTATTCGCTTGGCACGGTGCTGTGGTCGATGTTGACGGGCGAGCCGCCGATGCAGGGATTGCCGACGCATACGATTGTCGCCGCGATCGCGAGCGGCGAGATGCCCAAACTCGCTCAAGCTGATTGCGATCTTCCCACGTGGGTCTATCGGTTGGTTGATTGGTTTCACGCGTTTGATCCTGACGATCGGCCGGAAACCGCGGCCGAATGTGAAACGATCCTGCGAGCGTGTGAGCAACATTTACTCGATCCCGTGAGGTGTAAATTGCCATCTCGTTTACAACATCGCCGCCGAATGTTGCCCGCACTCCTCGGCGTGCTATTGCTGCTGATTGTGATCACGATCAGTCTCACGGGATTTCACCAATGGCCATCCGCTGAGGGCTTGTCGCCGCAACCGATCGCTTCGCAACGAGCAAACCGAAACTCGCGCGTCGACGCTTCGGGGTCGACGAGCCAAGCCGTCACTGCTGCCATTCCGCAAAAATCGATGTCGGCGGGATCACCGCAGCCGAACATGGGCGATCCGTCGTTCGCCCCGGCACAGACATCCGTCGCTGGCACCGGTTTTTCAACCGTTGCGATAACGTCGTTACGTGGCAATGAGGATTCGGAAATCGATCAGCTGGAATCCACCCTGCAAGAACTTGATCTGGAAATGACCGCTCTGACCGAAGAACTCGATCGTTTACGCGATAACAAAACACTCACTCCAACGGACGAGAACAACGATGGAAACTAAGCTCTCAAAGACAAGCGGCGTCTTGACGTTTCTGGCGGTGATCTCGATTTGGGGGTCGCCTCTGTATTCGCAAGAACCGAATTCGCAAGCACCGAAAAACCGGATTCATGTTGTGGGTCCCGATGGCAAATACGCTGCCGACACAATTGTTCATCGATTCACGGGAGGCAAACTTGTGTTCATGCCCGATGGCAAGGTCATCCTTAACGGTGAGAAAGCTAGGAGAGGAGTTCACGGTTACGATCGTCTAATAGATGAGGGAGAAGGCATCCAGGTCGAATACCCGCACGAGTTGGGCGGCATGGAAAGTATGGGCATGGATGGAGGAGGAGGTGGCGAGATGATGATGGGGATGGGGATGGGGTCCGACATGGGAATGGAAATGGGAATGGAGGAAATGGGTGCCGAAGAATCGCACAAAACCCCGTCAAACGTTCTGTATACGGTGCCTGGAGAGCAGGATATCTTCTTCGCTACCAACCCGAAAAACGAGTTCGCCTTTGTCCCTTGGACCTCCAACCTTGTCAAGAAAATTCAATTGCGTGAACCAGCGACGCTGACGTTTTCAGTGCCTCGGCACTATGCAGCCGATCGTTACGTAGTGTTGGCGGTGTGGACGAACGGATTTGTTTATCCGCAGTTTCCGCACGAGCAACCGATACCGCTGAGCAGCCAAAAAGACGGTGTTCCTGGCGGCGAATCATTCCGAGACGAAACTGGCCCTGGTACGGCTGATTGGCGTTTCCATTGGTTCGTGTCCTATTGGCAAGTCGCTCCGCTGACGGAACCAGAAGAGAAGGATGCCGATGGCTTTCACACGGCATCGGTGACAATGCCGCCTGGCGAAGTTCGCGTGACGTTGGTTCCCAAAGAGCGTTTTGAGGAAGTGCAGCACAGCGTGAAACTATTAAACCAATTATCGTTGACCGGTGGCCCAAGTCGAATTGTGGTGGCAAGATCTGGTAAGACTGCCAGCACCGACGACACTCCTGTCGCACTGGTGGAAAATGGAGCAGTGGATCTGGAAATCCACGGCGATTTGACCGAAGCGGCGATGCCCGATTGGTCCAGCGACGAACAATTGATCGTGTTGACACGGATTAGTGACACATCCCAAAAACCAAATTTGACGCACGCCGATGACTACGTTCGTTGGGCCAACTCGACACGCGATGAGCGGTCGGAATATCGACCACTGGGGATCGTCGCCCATCTGACAGCAGATGGAACCTACTTGGCGGTCGGTCTATTGCCCGGTGAATATCAGGCGTGGAAGGTCGCTAAGTCGAAATTGGAGCGAGGAACTGAGTTTCGCCGAGCGCTACCGATTGAACTCCTTACCGCAATACCCGCTGGTCCCACGACGAATGGAATCACCCCACTAAAAATAACAGCAAAACTCGACACGCCTTCGTCATCAAATACTTTCAAGTTGCCGACCATAAATCAAGGAAGTGCACGACAATCGGTTGGTGACGATCCGTTTGCAGCACCAAACACTAACGGAACAAAATATTATGGGAAGCGAACTGTTGGTTCTTACGCCCCGGCAATTGAACCGAGTGCTGCTGCCAGAGAACGAAAACGTCGCATCCTGATGCTCGCCAAACAGATTCAGGAAATGGATCGACGTGTCGAAGTGGCCAAACACATGCTGACCGAACTGATGCGAGAAGAGAATATGATCCCGGCTCGTGACCCTTTTGCTGACCCGTTCACAGAGAAAGCGGATCCTTTCGGAGGCGATCCCTTCGGCGGAGGACCAGCCGCGAACGCAGATCCGTTTGCTGCGGACCCGTTCGGAGGAAGCTCCGCTAAGGTGGATCCATTTAGCAGCGAGCCGATGCAGGATCCCTTTGCGGCTCCGCGGTCGCCGCAACCTCCTTCGGCGGATCCATTTGCGCCGTAAGTCGTAGCGAAAGTGGCGAAGACTGCGCAGTTTTTTTGCCACCTCTCCACCAACTTCGTCGGGTGAGGGGGCCGACCGAGCAACTCGCTTGCAGGGAATAACGCCATTCGCACTGGGATTGCTCGGATGATAGCGCGGTCGCCCCCTCACCCGAGCAACGCCTTAAGGGCGTGCTCGACCTCTCCCCCGACTTCGTCGGTGGAGAGGTGACTGCTGTAGGACGGAAGAAAGACTCACCCC
>NZ_JBFHFD010000334.1:0-9159 GCF_041583735.1 Novipirellula sp. | reverse complement strand
GTTTACTCTGTAGAGTTGCCCGATTTGGTGAGACGGCTGGATTCGCTCCGCTCGCATCCGCCCGCTTCGCTCCCCGCAGCAGCCTCGCTCCCCGCAGCAGACAGGGTGGTGGCAAAAATCGAAGGAGTGCTGGCGCTGCCGATGGTTTCGGCTGCCGATATTGACCCACGCACGGGCGACTTGTGGATTGCCAACTACTTTCAAGCTTTTTGCTTTCGCTGCTCACCACGCGACATGCCGGTTGCCGAACAAACGAAACAGGTCGCCGAAGCCAGTGATCTGCCTCGCTTGAGACAGATCGAAGCCCTTTGTATGGACGACCATGGCGAAATTTGGGTGACCAGCGAAGGGACGCCAACGCCACTGAGTCGGGTGGCCAAACCGTTGCCATCGTCACCACGTCACCGAGTCGCTCAGCCTGTCGTTGACTAACCCGCCTTGAACTACTAACTCGAGTCGCGCACCGTCACCTCCTGGTTCCATCCCACACACTCTCTCTTTCTCTTTCTCGGTCACGCTTGCTGTGAACGCCATTATGTTTGAAGTTGAGCAAAAGTTTCATTTAAACGACTCGACTGCCACCGAAGCAATGTTGCTCGAGGCCGGGTTTCAGGCCGTCGAAACTCAGACCCACCGGGATACCTATTACAATCATCCGTGTCGTGATTTTGCCCAGTCCAAAGAGGCGTTACGGGTGCGGCGGATCAATGGATTGCCCTGGATCACGTACAAAGGAACGAAGTTGCCAGGCGCAATCAAGGCTCGGCGTGAATTGGAATGGGAACTGGGGCCCGGGGATGCCGATGGCGACAAGACCGAAGAGTTGCTGCAGTTGCTTGGGTTTCAGCGTGTCGCCGAAGTTTGCAAGACGCGCTGTGTGTTTGAGCCGGCTGAATCCGCAGCGAAGTCAACCGCAGCGGAGTCAAACCGAGGCGATTGGGTCGGTTTTTCAGTGGTGCTGGATGACGTCCAGCAGGTCGGCCGATTCGCCGAAATCGAGTTGATCGCCGAGAACGAGTCGGATGTCCCGCAGGCCCGCGACCGAATCAGGCGGCTGGCGGACCGGTTGGGCTTGCGGCAAACCGAGTCACGAAGCTACTTGAGAATGTTGCTAGAAGTCTCGGCTGGCAAAAGTATCGGTGAATAAGTGCCCTGTAGGTCACCGCGAGAGGGTAAGCTCGTTTGGATTAGTCCAGATTGACTAGTTTGCTTCCCCTTGCCAAAGCACCTATGCTTGTAGTCTGACGAGCATGTTTAATGAAACCAAATTTTTGGAGAAGAAAAGTATGTTGCTGAAGAAAGTTGCAAGCGGTTTGGCCATCGCCCTGATCGCTACCGCGACGGTATTCGCTGGTGATGTCGAATTGGAAGGGGTTCAATGCGTCGTCGCATCGAAGCCTGCCGATGCGAGCAAGTCAGCGGACTACAAAGACGGCAAAGTCTATTTCTGCTGCAATGGATGTGCTGGAAAGTTCGCAAAGAACAATGAAAAGTTTGCCAACAGTGCCAATCGCCAATTGGTGGCGACCAAGCAGTACGAGCAAAAAGCTTGCCCGATTAGCGGCAAAGACCTGAATCCTGAAACCGCCACCGAAGTTTCGGGTGTCAAAGTGACGTTCTGCTGCAATGGCTGCAAAGGCAAAGTCGAAAAGGCGGAGGGCGACGCCAAAGTGAAATTGGTCTTTAATGAGAAGGCATTTGCGAAAGCGTTCGCAAAAGCAGCAGAAAAGACTGAGTAAGTGTCTGATTGGAAACCAAAAAGGTTTCCTTGGTTTTCACTTCAAAAAATCGAAGAAGCCGAGCGTGTTACACGCTCGGTTTTTTTATTGATGGATCTGTGAAGCCGCGCCGATTCCAGGCGATTTCTGCGCGATAATCGTCCAGCATTCTTGCCGGAGTCGAACGAACGGCGACCAGTGATGCCTGCGTTGCATGTACGGGCGTGCAGTAGCAGGCGGCGTTTTTTTCCGGCTACTTTTCCACGTCAAACGTTAGAATTGCAGATAATTCGGCTTCGTATACAGCCGTTGCTTCCTCCGCCACTGAGGCATTTCGACCGAGTGGCGGCACTATCGTTGCTGCATTGTCCTTTCAACACGGATTTACAGGAAAGAGGGATACTCAACACCGAACACCATTAAAAATGAGTCAGATCCATGAAACCCGAATCGAATCACAGTGTTTCCGTGCTGTTTGGACACTGGAAACAAGAACACAGCAGTCTGCAGCAGGAATTGGATGCCTTCCGCGACTGGACTAGCGGCGTTGCGGAGCAGCCGTCTCCGGAATTTATCGAGTCCGCAAACCGACTGCGTCAGATTCGCGACCGACTCGTGGATCATTTTGTTCGGGAGGATCAGATTGGCCGACAACTTCGCTCGCACTACCCAAAAGGTTCCCTCGAGGTGGAGGCGAGTTACCGGCAGGCGTGCCAGGATCACGAGGAACTGCTTTCGGAACTTGACGATCTGGCCGAGCGTCTAGATCAGGTCGAACCCCCTTTTGGAACGTGGGCCGATGCGGTTCATGAAGTCTCGTTGTTTATCGACCGTTTGGAAGAGCACGAAGAGTGCGAGGCAGAGCACATCCAGTGGCTCGCCCCACGAGAAGACACGACGGTTTAACGGTGGCGGTAGGAAGGTGATGGGGGTGTCTCGATAAACTAGCCTCACCTGGAGTGGACTGGCGGAGCAAAATCCCGTATTTTGGCGGCACGCCCAGGTGGTGGAATTGGCAGACACAAGGGACTTAAAATCCCTCGGCCGTTATGGCTGTGCGGGTTCGAGTCCCGCCCTGGGCACTGCGGAAAAAAATACGAGGTTTTATTGCTTCCGAGACCATCGGAAGACGTTCTTAACAACCTTATGGCGATACCGAGACATGTATCGTCAGTGAATCGCCCGCTTTGGGGTCGGCTTCTCCGCCCTCCTCGCCCTCTCCTCCTCGCCCGGACGATTCGGGTGTCACGAAGATAAAAATGTCAGGACGCGAGTTCCCGACGCTTCGCGTGGGATTCGTCCAAGTTTCTTGACCGGTGAACCGGTGAACGGGCGGGGGCAAAGAATCGATTAAAAAGATGATTGCCGTAACGCATCTTGGGCATCTTCGGTCCTTAAGCAGTGAATCACGCTTTTTATCCGCAAGCCACGTTCGCTTGACGCATTCCTAGAATCAAGTCTCCAGGGCGAGCGGTCGCATTGCTTGAAATGACACGATGGATCATCGCGGCGTGAAATGACGTCGTTTGGGGGGCGGCGAGGCGGTTTGACTCGACTGTAGAATTGAGCTTGTGCCGGCAACCGAACGCTCGGTAGGTTTGCCAGCATGGGATTATTCGGCTTCAATTTGCATCGGGTTGCGCGCGATATGGTGGCATTCATGCTGCTAGTCGTTGTGGCCGGGTGCGCTGGCCGCGAATCGCTTCCGTCGCTTACGACCCAGAAACCGCCGCCATTTTCGCAGAGCGGCGAGTTGCCGGTCCCCGAGCGGTGGTGGAGCGAGTTTGAAGATCCCGCACTCGATAAACAGATCAATCAAGCTCTCACAAGCAGTTTCACGCTTGCTGCGGCGCGACAACGTCTCCGTGCGGCAAGGGCGGTGGCTCGCCGAGAAGCATCCAATTTTTTTCCCGATGTCAACGGAGTAGCTGACATTGGCGGTGTCTTGGGTCCTGGACCGGATCTTCAGAACTATGTCTTTGGATTCGAAGCGGCGTATCCACTGGATCTTTGGGGGCAGATTGGTTCACGTGTCGAGGCGGAGCGATTGCGCGCGTCCGCCACACGAGAAGATTATCGTGCAGTCGCACTGACGCTGTCCGCGGAGATCACGCAAACTTGGTTTTCTTTGATTGAAGCCCAGGCTCAACTCGGGTTGCTTGACGAACAGATCGAAACGAATCGGACTGGGCTGCTGCTACAAGAGTCCCGATTCGGTTTGGGACTGATTCGCAGTCCCGATGTGCTTCGCCAACGCCAATTGGTCGAAGCGACACTTGAACAAGCGGTCGTGGCAAAGGCACGCATCGAGGTGCTTGAGCACCAGTTGGCTGTGCTGGTCGGCCAGATGCCGCAGTCGGCGCAATACGATCCGGGGACCGAATTGCCAAAATTGCCACCGCTACCAGCAACGGGATTATCATCCGAATTGTTGCAACGCCGGCCGGATGTGCGACGCGATTATCTGGCTTTTGTAGCAGCCGATCGCGATTTGGCGGCGGCGATCAGCGACCAATACCCACGTCTCAGTTTGACCGGATCACTGCTGAACGTTGCGGAGCGTCCCGAGACCATTTTTCGCGACTGGTTTGTTTCAATTGGCGGCCAATTGATCGCTCCGCTGGTCGACGGGGGGCAACGGAAGGCCGAAGTGGCTCGCACGTCGGCGGTGGTGTGTGAGCTTTTCAACCGCTATGGTCAGACCATGCTGATCGCCTTCCGCGAAGTCGAAGACAGCTTGGCCCGTGAACGCTACCAGTTGGAGCGATTGGGACATTTGGAAAAACAGCTAGAATTAGCACGCCAAGCGGCCGAACAGCTTCGCGAGCAGTATCTGCTTGAGCCTGACACGGACTATCTCGCGGTGTTGACGGCAATTACAGCCCAGCAACGTTTGCAGCGCGAAGTGCTTTCCGCTCAACTAGAATTAAGACTGATCCGGGTGACGCTGTACCTCGCGTTGGCCGGCCGCTTTGATCCTCAGCCGCTAAACGCCCTCGAACCCGACCCGCCATTGCAACCGACCGTGCAACAGCCCACCGACATTGACTTCGCCGCGATCATCGCATCGGAAACTTCAGATTCTGATGGGGTTGATTTGGACGACATCGATTCCAAGTACTTCGATTCCAAAACCGACGAATCGGAGCTTGATGGACTGATCAACGAAGTTTCCGACTTGATGCTTCTAGAGACCCGTAACGATGAATGAATTCCAATCGCCTCCCAAGTGGCGTTGGTTTGGTGTCGTTGGGACTTTAATTGCTTGTGTGGCTATTTTGTCTGCTTCGGCTGCGGCGATTGTGGTCATCAATCGGACGGAGCCAACCGCAAAACAGATCAAGGCGACTCGCAAATCCGCGGCGTTGGTCGAAGCGATGACCGTCAAGCGGGGCACGTTCTCGCCCACGTTGCGAGTGCTTGGAACGGTGCAAGCGGCCCAGGAAATCGTACTTAGCCCCCGAGTGAGCGGTCAAGTGGTTGAAGTATCGCCGCAATTTTTACCGGGAGGGCGAGTTCGCAAAGGCGATCTGCTATTGCGGATCGATCCGGCCGACTATGAAAACGCATTGTCGATCCAGGAAAGCGAATTGGAACAAACCGAGGCTTCGCTAAAGATCGAAGAAGGTCGCCAGAGTTTGGCCCAAAAAGAGTTGAGGCTACTCGAAGGCACCATCGATGACACGAATCGCGAATTGGTGTTACGAGCACCCCAGATTGCATCGATCCGGGCCGAAGTCAATGCGGCTAAAGCTGCGGTGGAAAGGGCGAAATTGGACCTTGCTCGGTCGAGTGTCTTTGCACCATTTGATGCCCAGGTCATCTCGCGATCGGTCAATGTCGGCTCTCAAGTCTCGCCCGGCGATGAACTTGCTCGACTCGTCGGGATTGATGAGTACTGGGTTTCGGCTGCATTGCCGGTTCGCAGTCTGCGTTGGGTCCAGTTCGCTACGTCCGAGCAGCCGGGATCGAATGTGACGCTGCTGAATCCCGATGCGTGGCCCTTGGGAACGCAAAAGCAAGCTCGCGTTGCAAGAATGATTGGCACCGTCGATGAACGAACACGTTTGGCACAGGTGTTGGTCACCGTGCCGGATCCTTTGGGTGAGACATCGGACACGCCGCCGCTGATTCTGCAGTCATTAATTGAAGTTCAGATCGAAGGTCGAGCGATGAAGGACGTGGTGCGTTTGGATCGTCGTTACGTACGCGAGGGGGACACGGTGTGGGTGATGCAAGAAGGTCAATTGCAAATACGCGACACCGAAGTGCTGTTCCGCGATGCGGAATACGCGTATATCGGCGAGGGGCTGCAAAGCGGTGACGAGGTCGTGACGACGACGTTGGCGACCGTGGCCGAAGGGGTTGGGCTGCGGAAGATAAACGAGGTCGCCTCCGTGATTCCTGGCGAGGCCGCCGCTGCCAATTCGAGCCGTGACGAAGCAGACGACGAAATCAGCGAGGATGCGGCGGAGTGAGCACCAACGAAGTGACGCCGAATTCGCGAAGCGGTCCCATCGCTTGGATGGCCCGCAATTCGATCGCAGCAAACCTGCTGATGATCATCTTGCTTGGTGGCGGGTTGTGGTCCGCCGCCGTAATGCAAAAGGAGGTCTTTCCGCAATTTCAGCTCGATGTCGTTGAGGTCTATGTCGGATACCCTGGTGCCGCGCCTGCGGAAGTCGAGCAGGGGATCTTGCGTCCGATCGAGGAAGCCGTTCGTGGCGTCGAAGGGATCCGTGAAATTACCAGCGAGGCTCGCGAAGGCCGCGGAGAAGTGCTGATCGAAATCGTGGCGGGATCGCAACGCATGAAGGCCTATCAAGATATTGATCAGGCGATCAGTCGGATCCGTACGTTTCCCGAGCAGATCGAGCAACCCGAAGTTCGCCTGCAGTCGCAGCAACAAGAGGTGATGCAGGTAGCGCTGTATGGACCCGTGGACATTTGGTCGCTTCGCAAGCTTGCCGAACAGCTTCGTGACACATTGCAGGCGAGCGACCAAATCACGCAGGTGGAACTGCGGCGGGTGCCCGAATACGTGACGCACGTCGAGATACCGCGTCAGCGGCTGCGACAGTACGGGCTGACGTTACCGGGTGTCGCCGAGATCATCCGTACCGCCAGCCGTGATGTGGCCGCCGGTTCCGTTCAGACGACGGCGGGCGAAATTTTGCTGCGGGTCAAGGCTCGAAAACAATGGGCGGACGAATTCGCAGGCATCGAAATTGTGTCGGGCCGTTCCGGACCCTCGGTCACATTGGGCGATATTGCCACCATCCGCGATGGTTTTGAAGAAGTCGGCTTTCATTCACAGTTCAGTCAAACGCCCTCGGTCGAGCTTGACGTGTTTCGCGTCGGGTCGCAATCACCGATCGACGTGGCTAATGCCGTCGAAGAAACGATGCTCGAATTCGAATCGGTGTTGCCGCCTGGGGTGAAATGGCGAATCGATAGCAACAATGCGGATGAATTTCGCCGTCGGCTTTACTTGGTCTTGGAAAATGCGGTCATCGCGGTGGGGATTGTGCTATTGATCCTCGCTCTATTTTTGGAATTTCGCTTGGCGTTCTGGGTGATGATGGGTATGGCCGTCTCATTTATCGGAGGGATTTTGCTGCTTCCTGCGGTCGACGTCAGTATCAATATGATCTCGTTGTTCGGCTTTCTCGTCGTGCTAGGGATAGTGGTCGACGACGCCGTCGTCGTTGGCGAAAATGTTTATGAAAAACGTCAGCTCAGTGGGGATGGCGAAGTCGCTGCAATTGAGGGCACTCGCGAGGTTGCTGGGCCGGTGACATTTAGCATCCTGACCAATATCGTCGCATTCGTGCCGTTGATGTTTATACCGGGCGAAACAGGCAAGTTTTGGGCGCCGTTGCCGGTCGTTGTGATCATTGTATTGTCGTTATCGCTCGTCGAGTCGCTGTTCATCTTGCCGGCACACTTGGCACATGTACGAAAGGCGGGAAGGCGTCGGCACGGTTTGGGAAGTCGGCTCCATCATTTGCAACAACGGTTTAGTCAATGGTTCAATCGGCTGGTCGAGGTTGTCTTTGGACCGATTCTGGCAATGTGCCTGCGGTTCCGGTATGTCACAGCGTGCATGGCACTCGGTTTGTTTCTGGTGATCGTGGGTTACGCCACTAGCGCGCATATGGGAATGATCCTGATGCCCACGGTGTCAGCGGATGAAATCGAAGCGGGGGTTCGCATGCCGGTGGGAACCACGCAAGATCAAGCCGCAGAAATTGCAGACGCCGTCACCCGAGCTAGTTTGCGAATGTTCGACGAACACAATCTTTACGAAGTGGCAGAGGGCATCAAGACGAATGTCCGCGGTCAAGATTTTATCGATGTGGAAATCGTGCTGAAGCCACCAGACGAACGCGATATGACGGCCGACGAAGTCATTGAATTGTGGCGAGATTCGATCGGTGACCTGCCCGGTGTCAATCAAGTCACCTTTGAGGCTGAAAGTGGTCCCGGCGGGCATCGTCAAGACATCAGTATCGATCTGAGCCATAGCGATATCGAAGTCTTAGAGAAGGCGGCTATGGCGTTTGTCCAGCGGATCAAGCTCTATTCCAACGCGCGTGATGTCGGTGACAACTACAACAAAGGTAAGGCTCAATACGATTTCCGGCTTCGCCCCGAAGGACGCGCCCTCGGTCTTACCGACGAAGAACTCGGGGATCAATTGCGTGGGGCATTCTTTGGTTCGTTGGCGCTGCGACTGTTACGTGGTACCAACGAGATCGAGGTTCGCGTGAAGTTGCCCGAAGACCAACGCGAAGACATTTATCACTTGGAAGACTTGATCATTCGCACGCCATCGGGGGCGGAGGTGCCGTTGTTGGATGTCGCTGAGGTCGAAAAGAACGTGGCGTTCTCGTCGATCAACCGGCGTGATGGTCGCCGAGTCATCAATGTCTCGATGGATGTTGAACCGAAACGGGCGGTGACGCAAGTGATCGATGTTCTGCGAAACGACGAATTGCCTCGTCTACGCGAAGACTTTCCCGGGATCACGTGGACCTTTGAAGGCAGTGATGCGGAAATGCGTCGCGCGACCGCGTCGCTTTGGGGATCCTTTGGGCTGGCGTTGGCCGTGATCTATTCGCTGTTGGCGATCGCGTTTCGCGGCTACGTCCAACCGTTGATTGTGCTGGTGGCGATTCCGTTTGGTATCGTTGGCGCCGTTTTGGGGCATATCGTGCTGGGGTATGATTTATCGTTGGTCAGTTTTATGGGGGTGATTGCGCTCTCGGGAGTCGTGATCAATGATTCCTTGATCATGATTGATTATGCCAACCGGCGCCGTAGCGAATGTTCCGCGTTGGAAGCCATCTCACAAGCGGGGATCCGCCGTTTCCGGCCGATCATGTTAACGACGCTGACCACGTTTGGTGGGCTAATCCCTTTGATTTTCGAGAAGTCG
>NZ_JBFHFD010000333.1:0-9170 GCF_041583735.1 Novipirellula sp. | reverse complement strand
GTCGCTGCAGCGAGTTGAGCTTGATTTCTGCGGACGATGTTTTCGACTGATTCGTCGGAGACTGTACTGTCCCACTGGACATCCAGGATGGCGTCAGCCGGCGGACGGCCCGCGACCTCGGCGTAGACAAAGACGACGCGTTTGAGATTTTTGTGATAGATCGACTTCTCTTCATCGGCCATTTTGAATTGTCCGAGCGATCCAAGCTGAACGCTTTGCCCGGCGCTACCTTGAACGTAGATCTCTGCGAGATCGTCAATGGCGGATCGATTCTTGCGGGGCAGTTTCAGTTCGATCCACAGCGGTTCGACTTCACTTGGTACATGCATCACGGTGGCCTTGTAACCGCTCAATACTGCCGCGACGGTATCGGCAATCGCCTTGGTGGAAATCCCCGATAGCGCCGCCTTGGCTTTGTCGGTCTCAAATACGTAACGCAGCGAGTCGTCTTCGGCGCTGACATCCAGATCCACCACGCCGGGTTCCGCCGCCAATCGGGCTCTGACCGTCCGGGCGACCGCAATTTGGTCGTCATAGCTGCCTTCGGGCGGTCCATAGACCTCGGCTGTAATCGATGCCAGTACCGGCGGCCCCGGCGGTACCTCGACCAATTTTAGATTCGCCCCCAGCGACGTTCCCAGCTTGGTCACTTCGTCGCGAATCCGCAGCAAGATTTCGTGTGACTGTTGGACGCGAAAGTCTTTGCCAATCAAATTGACGCGAATGTCCGCCACATTCGCTCCTTGACGCAAAAAGTAGTGACGCACCATTCCATTAAAATCCATCGGCGATGCCACTCCGACAAAAACCTCGTAGTCACGCACTTCGGCAAGTCCGCCTAGGTAGCGGCCGATCCGGCGAGCGACAACGTCGGTGCGTTCAAGCGTCGTTCCCTCGGGCATGTCGATCACGATTTGAAATTCGTTTTTGTTGTCATACGGCAACATCTTGACGGGGACAAATCGAAACACCGGCAGCAGCAGCGCTGCGATAAACAATGCGGCAATTGCGACAAGCACTCCCACGGCATAAATGGTTTTGCTCAGGATCGGAGTCAAAACCGCCCGGCTGATTCGGTACAGCGGACGCTGGGCAAGATCAAATCCATCGCTGCGGACATCCCCCTCTTCGAAATGTTTTAGTGAGACCAGAGCCAACCATGGCGTGATTACAAACGCCACCAGCGTCGAGATCGTGACTGTCAGCGGAACGTTCAATGCCATCGGTCCCATGTACGGTCCCATCATGCCGGTGATAAACGCCAATGGCAAAAAACTGGCGATGATCGCCAGCGTCGACAGGATCAACGCCGGCCGCACCTCTTGCACCGCACGCAGCACCGATTGGCGAGGCGGCAAAATCTTCATCGCAAAGTAGCGGGCAATGTTTTCGACATCGGTGATCGGGTCGTCCACAAGCAATCCCAACGCCAAGATCAGGGCAAACATCGTGACGCGATTGATCGAATAGCCCACCATCAAATTGACAAACAATGTCAGGCTATAGCAGACCGGAATCGCCAACGCGATCACAATCGCAGGCCGCCATCCCATCACCAAGCCGATTAAACCGACCACGGTCAATACGGCGACCAATAAGCCTTCGATGAGCTCATTGACCTTTTCGTTCGCGGTTTCGCCATAGTCGCGTGTGATGCGAGCATGCACCCCGCGAGGCAAATGGGATCGCGACAACGATTCGATTTTCTCGTGAACCGCCTCGGCCACACGAACCGCGTTGGTCCCTTTGCGTTTGGCTATCGAGATGTTGACGGCGGGGAAAACGTCGGCGACATCTCCACGTTCCGGGTCGGCAGGACCAAAGCCGATCCAGCTATAGCTTTCTGCTTCGGCAGGCCCGTCAACGACCGTTGCGACATTCTTCAAATAGACCGGGCGATCGCTGGCTACATTGACGACAAGGTTTTCAAGTTCGTCGAGCGATTCAAAGAAGGTGCCTGTTTCAACCGCAAAGAGTTTGTCCTGTTGTTCAAAACTGCCGTTGCGAATGGTGACGTTGCCGACTTGCAAGGCACTGGCGACTTGCAGTGGTGAAGTGCGATGCGCGGCGAGTCGCTGCGCGTCAATGCGGACATAAACCCGCCGCGGTCGGCCGCCCACGACTTCGACTCGATTGGTGTTGGGAATCGCTTGCAATTCGTGCTGGATTTCTTCGGCGATCCGTCTCAGTTCATGATCGCCGTAACGATCACTGCGTTCGGACCACAGCGTGGCGATCACGATCGGGACATCGTCGACTTCGATTGGCTTGATTACCCATGACTGGACCGTTGGCGGGATCAGATCGGTTGACGAATTGATCTTGTTATAAAGTTTGACGAGTGAGTCTTCGCGATCCTCGCCCACATAGAAACGCACCGTCACGATCGCTTGTCCCGTCTTGCTCATCGAATAGACATACTCGACTCCATCAATTTGGTAGAGCAGTTTTTCGATCCGGTCGGTGACTTGCCGTTCCACTTCTTCGGCCGACAATCCCGGTGCGGAAACAAAGACGTCCGCCATCGGAACCACGATTTGAGGTTCTTCTTCGCGGGGCGTTAGCCAAAGCGATGCCGCACCAAGCAGTAGCGAGATGACGATCAACATGATCGCGACATCGCCGCGAAGAAAGACTTCAACGATTCGAGTTAAGAATGGAGTTTTCGTGTCATCGTTCATTCGTCACGATTCCTAGAAGCAGATTTCCTAGAGCCAGATTTCACTCGATGTTCGTTTCGTCCGGGGTGGGGACAGCAGACTCTGCGTGCAGAATCACGCGTTCACCGGCTTTTAATCCGCTTAGCACCTCGTGGCGTCCGGGCATTCCCATTTGACCGCTCTTGATTAAGCGACGTTCGACGACACCATCGGCAAGCACGACGTCGACAAAATCCAATTGGCCCATCCGGACGATGGCATCATCGGCAAGACACAAATGCCGTCGCTGGCCCGTGGGAATTCGTAATCGCCCAAACATGCCTTCATAAAGTTGGTTGGACTTTGGCAAATTCGCCTTGACCAAAAAGGATCGGCTGGGGGCATCGGCTTGCGGCACAATCTCGTCAATCGTAACCGGGAATTCTTGGTCCAAGGCGTCGACATAGACTTTCATCTCGTCGCCCAGATGCATCTTTACCGCGAGACTTTCCTGTACGGGGGTTTCGAGCCGAAGCGAGGTTTCGTCATAGAGCACTAGCAGAGGTTCGCCTGGCTTGGCGACGTCGCCGGGTTCGGCCAGTCGGTCAACAATCCGTCCGCTTTTCGAAGCGATGATCTTGGTGTACGACAGTTGGACCGCCGATTCCGAGACCGCTTGCCTGGCTCGACTCTCTTCGGCTTCGGCGACCTGCAGATCCCGCAGCGCCAAGTCTTGATCCGATGGCGAAGCGGCATTTTGTTTTTTGAGCGACTCGACACGCTCGAATTGTTTTTCCGCTTGAGCGCGGCGTGCGATTGCCGCTTCAAGACTTTGTTTGGCTTGATCCAAACGCGACTGAAACTCTTTGCTTTCGAGCTGAATCAATTCCTGGCCTTCGACGACTTGCTCGCCCGCAGTCACCCTGATTTCATCGATCGTCGCCAGCAATTTGGACGAGACCACCGTTCGGCTTGATGCCTTGAGTGTTCCGACCGCTTCTTCGATCGCTTGCTTGCGAATCTCGTGAACGACATCCGTGGGCTCGCCGGCATATTGCTGATCCCCGCGTGCGTTCCAGTCCGGAGCAATCTTGCTCTCGAACATGCCCGATAACCAAGCGATTGTCAGCACCATCAACACCAGTCCGGCAACCATCGCGAGCACGCGAGTGGAATTGGAAATGAGTTTGGGGATCCATGCAGTCTTCATCTGTCATCTCGCCTAGCGACCCAATGTTTTGAAACCACAACGTTTATGAACCACAACACGATCGATCGTTCTTCACTTGATTCCAGGGCATCTTGGCAAGCATCATGCCCATCAAACAGCTATCCAAGATGCCTGCCCCCGCCAAGCCGGCACCCATGATGGCCGCGATGATGGCAAAGTAGGGCGAGACGGTGATCGCCAAGATGCCGCTGATCAACACGATCGTGCCTGCGACGATGCGGACTTGCCGCTCAAGTGAGACGCCCTTTTTACCACGAACCACCGGATAACCCGCGGCATCCCAAGCCATCGTGCCACCGTCCACATTGACCACGTTGGCGTAGCCGGCGTCGATCATTTTCTGGCATGCCTTTGCACCGCGAGCTCCTGATTTGCAAATGACATAAAGCGTTTTCGCAGGATCACGTTGGCTCATCAAATCCGCGGGATCGAGCGAATCAAGCGGCACGTTTTCTGCCATCAACGCACGCACTTCACGAAATTCCAGCGGCGTGCGAACGTCGACTAAATCGATCTCGCCTCGCGCATCCAGCATCGCAAGCTCATCAACCGTGACCGTTTTGACGTCAGACATCTTTATTCCATCCTGCAATCTTGAGTGAGGAATCCCGCTTCGCGAAAAAACATCGCAAGCAAACGCTGAGCTGTTTGCATTTCGGCTGCCATCGTTCGGCGAATCGTTGCGTTGACCAACCATGGCGACCGGCCAAGGGATGGCTCGCCACAGCGCTTTCGTTGTCGGGATTCGCGGATCGAGCAAACGCGGGTCCCGCAACGTCCAAATATGTATGTTCAATATATCGTGACATTACGACATGTCAATCCATTGAAATTCGCTGGAACGATCGATTTGGGCGTGATAGCGTTAATCGAGACATATCGCACACCGCGACTGCGAACGCTGAGGTGGAGTCGAAGCGGTCGGCAGTGCGGCGCGGGGCAGCCCGGTGTAATGCGAGCGTTTGACTTGCCGCAGCGGTACGAAGGAGATGAGGCCGCGGGGAGGAATTGTTAGCGGTTAACCAAGCGGGCGAGTCGCTCTTTGAGGGCGCGGCCAAAACTGTCCATTGCACCTGGGCTGGGGATCAGTTCTTTGGGCGAAAATTCGTAATCGGCGCCGGTTTCATAACCGCAGGGTAGTGGAACGAATTTTAGATCACGCTCGGCGGCCAATCGCATGGCACGTTTCATATGCGACGCACTGGTGACCAAGCCCACTTTCCCCTGGCGTGGAAAACCTTCGGGAGGCGAAGCAAAGAAAGCTTCTAAGTTCTTCATCTCTTGGGATGTATTGTCACCGGGGGATTCGTAGATCTTGTCGCTTGGGACGCCGATCGATTCAAGCATCATTCGGCCCGCTTCGGCTGGCTGAATTCTTCCTAGCGATGAACCGCCGGTGCAAATGACAGCCTGGGTGTGCCCGGCGTGCCAAAGCTGGGCCGTATACATGATGCGTTGACCGGCGATCCCAAGCTCGGGAACCTCGTCATAGGCGATGGTAACCCCGCCGCCAAGCACCACGACACAGCGAAGCGGTTCGGACAAGGTGTCCAGTTGGGTGCGTGGTGGTTCGAGCCCATTCATGCTGGCATCAGCGACGTCGCCGTTGCCTGTGATCGAAATCAACGCGAACAGGATGGCAAAGACAATTCCGAAACGCGGGGCACCTCGACGAAAACAGAGCAGACTGGCGACCAGCGTGAACGTCCAAAGGATACCGAGTGGCATCACCAATGCGGTCGCACAGCGATCCGCTGACCCTTTGTCGTTTTGAATCCATGTCCACATCACCATGAAGATGTCAATCGCGGCGCCCCACGCAATACCCATCAGAACATTGCGAGCCGTCCACACGCGGTCTGGCGACGAGGCGTCTTCGGCGGACACGCCAGCAGGCTCGGGGCCCGGAGGGTTGACGACTGGATCGTTGGGGACTGGATCGTTGGGGACGGGGTGATTCATGATTTGCCAAAATTAGCCGGCGAAATAAAAAGGGATGCAACTACTGGAAAAGGGAAGCGGCGGGTTCTTGGACGAAAATTCGCGTTTATCCCGATTGCTTGCACCGCTGCGTGAGATTCCGTTGATTGCCGAATGAGCCTAGTTGAATGATCCAATACTTAATTGGCTCGAAAAATGCTTGCAAGAAGCGTGTCCAGCATCGAAGAATTTTTGCAGTGATACAATCCGGTTGAAACTTGGCGGCCCCGTTGTGACTTAGCGACCCCGTTGAAACTTAGCGACCCCGTTGAAACTTAGCGGCCCCGTTGAGGCTTAGCGGCCCCGTTGAGACTTGGCGGATTGCCCGCCTCGGGCTTGGGCAACTGAAACAGTCTAATCGAACGTGTCGGCATGAAAATGTTGGTTCTTTTGTCGTCGATGTTGGTAATCGGCTTTCGGATTTAATCGACTTTCGGATTCACAGGAGTGAAGGTATGCGATGGCGTGGACGTCGGCAGAGTGACAATGTCGAAGATCGTCGGGGGATGAGCGGACCGGTGGTGGCTGGCGGCGGCGCGGGAGTCTTGATCCTGGCGCTGATCGTCGCACTGTTGGGAGGAGACCCGCGGCAAGTATTGCAGCAACCACAGCAGGTGCCTGGGGCGCGAATTGGGCAAGCCAATGGAAATCGTGAGCTAACGCCAGCGGAAAGGGAGGCGGGGGACTTTGCCAAAACCATTCTTGCGGATAGCGAGGATGTGTGGACGCACTTGTTTCGCACTCAGCTGGGACGCGAATATGTCCCGCCGACGCTCGTCTTGTTTAGTGGCCAAGTGCGATCGGCGTGTGGCGGTGCGACTGCGGAATCGGGGCCCTTCTACTGTCCGGCCGACCGCAAGGTTTATCTTGACACCTCCTTTTTCGCTCAGTTGTCGGACCAATTGGGGGCTCCTGGCGATTTTGCCCAGGCCTATGTGATTGCTCATGAGGTCGGTCACCATGTACAAAACCTGCTGGGTTACACCGATCAAGTCCAGCAGGTCCGGCGGACTCGCAGTGAAATCGAGGCGAATCAAGCCTCGGTGCAACTCGAATTGCAGGCCGACTTTCTCGCAGGCTGCATGCTGCATCACTTGCAAAAGCAAAAGCAGGTGATTGAGGAAGGGGATATCGAAGAGGGCTTGCGTGCTGCGGCAGCGATTGGGGATGACCGGTTACAGAAGCGAAGCCGAGGTTACGTCGACGTCGAATCGTTCACGCATGGATCGAGTGAACAGCGACTGCGATGGTTTCGTCTTGGGCTGCAAACCGGCGATCTCCGTCAAGGCGATACGTTTAACACGAAAGATTTATAGGGTATGGCGAACGAAATTAACTTGGGACAACGTGTGATCGAGCTTGAAATCAAGATCACGCATATGCAACACGCTTACGACCAATTGAATGAAGTTGTCACCGAGCAGGCGATGCGGCAAGACCGCTTGCAAGCGGTGCTGAAGGCGATGAAGGAGAAAATGGACGATCTGAAGGCGACCAAGGAGCCGGCTCAGGATCCGTTGGATGAAAAACCACCTCATTATTGAGAGCGTCCCGCTCGGGGACGTTTGATTAGCCGATTTGGTTGGCGAGTTTTTCAGCGGCGGCGATCACCGGAGCGATACCGACCCCGTCCAAGGCATTGCTAATCAAGTGAATTCCGGGGGCGGTGGCGATCGATTCGCGGATTCGCTGGACGCGTTCGACGTGACCAAGCGTGTATTGAGGCATGGCGTTGTTCCAGCGAACGACGCGAGTGACGACGGGGATACCGCCGAGCCCGATCAGATCGGCCAACTCGCCGCGGGCGATATCCACCAGGGTTTCGTCGTCGTGTTCGAGCAGTTCGGGTTGCAGTGTCCCCCCGATAAAGACTCGCACGATGACGTGGTCTTGCGGAGCACGTCCGGCAAATTTCTCGCTGGCGAAGCTGGCCGCCAAGATTTTTCGCTTCTCGATCGGAGGCACGACAAAGCCGAACATGCGACGTTTTTCGGCGATGTCCTTGCGGCGAACCGCCATCACGACAATCGCTGTCGACGAGGACTTGATTGACGAAAGCTCCGCCGCAGCCGCGGGAGCGATGTTTAGTAACAACTGCGAACTGATCCGCGACGGGGTTGCCAGGACCACGTTGCGATACAGTCCCGAGCCTCCTTGGGTATCCCGGACCAACCAGCGGTCATCAAGCCGCTGGATCGACTGAACCCCACATTGCAAATGAACGGTTCCGACCGGCAACGATTCGCTAAGCAGTTGGGGCAGTTCGATCATTCCGCCTGGGAAGGCCCGGAATTGTTCGTAGCGAGCTCCGGCGCTGCTGCGTTCGACCGAATCTTGTCCTGATCGGCGACGTGCAAGCGTTGCTCGTGTCAACGAACCGTATTGACGCTCCATCTCGACGAATGCCTTCATTGTCGCGTTCATGCTGAGCGTTTCGACATCGGCCGTGTAGATGCCAGCGACCAAAGGGCCCACGATTCGCTGTAACACTTCGTTTCCGAGCCGACGACGGACAAAACTGGCCACGCTTTCGTCATCCAGCTTGGTTCGTTTGGGGACGCGCGCTTCGGCGGCCATTCGCAACTTGCCACGCAGCGACAGCAGTCCCGTCGTCAGCATCGGCAGCATCTTGGTCGCCCGCATCAACACGAATCCATCCGGCAACGGCTTTAACTTTCCGTGATGGACGATCATCGCGCCACGGCCGGTTTGATTGGGCAGGATCAAACGTTCTTCCGCCCCCAATTTCCGACACAAATCGATGGCTGCCGGAGGATTCAACGCGAACATGTCCGCGCCGTGGTCGAGCACAAAATCATCGATTCGCTCGGTATGAATCACCCCGCCCACGCGGTTGGACGATTCGAGGAGCACAAGTTTTCGATCGGGATTTTTCAGATGCAGATGGACGGCCGTGGCGAGTCCTGACAAACCGCCACCGGCAATTGCAACGGTTGATTCAGTTTCTTCAGACACGCCTGGCAGGATTCCGATCGAGAGAGTTTCGTTTGCAGCGGCGAGGGGTCAATTGCTGGGGCGACCCTTGTCACGGTGCGTCCGAGTTGTACTGCATTTCCATTTCTTCGCGATACTGGTCGTCCGAATAACCGTCGCTACCGCCGGATCGCGGGGAGCTGGACGATTTAGCGGGCTGCCAGGGATTGGAGATCCCCGAGGTATTTCCGGCAAGTCCCCCTAACACCGACGCAAAGGTTTGAGCTTGCTGGAAAACGCTTTCCATTGCTTTGTGAAACTCTTCGGCATTGGTTGCTGAGGCGAGTGTATCGATGGTGGGCTGCAGCATCGATCCCACCGCAGTG
>NZ_JBFHFD010000332.1:0-9188 GCF_041583735.1 Novipirellula sp. | reverse complement strand
CTCGCAGCGGGTGTGTTTGCCGGTGCGGTGCTGCTTGCGCGCGCCGACCCAGAAAAATCGTTCATCGATTCGTTTTTTATCTTTGCCGGCGCGATCGACGCCAGCCTTCGCGACTTTGACCATCTGCAAACACTCGCCTTCACGCTTTTACTCGGTGCGATGGTAGGAGTGATGGAAATCGGCGGCGGGATCGAGGCGCTGATCGCGAAGCTTTCTCGCTGGATTCGCTCGCGACGAAGCGCTCAAGCGATGATTTCGCTCAGCGGATTGGCCATTTTTTTTGACGACTACGCCAACACGCTACTGATTGGTGGAACGATGCGGTCCACAGCCGACCGCTTCGGACTCTCACGCTCAAAATTGGCCTACCTTGTCGACAGCACGGCGGCTCCCGTCGCAGGCCTATCCCTGGTCAGCACCTGGGCGGCAATCGAAATCAGCTACATGAGCGAGGGGCTCGCTGACGCAGGGGTCACCGCCCCGTCCGCGGGGTTCGCGTTATTCATTCAGTCGATTCCCTATCGTTTCTATCCGATCCTGGCGATTGTGATGGTGTTTTTGGTCTCGATCACGGGACGCGATTTTGGAGCGATGAAACGAGCCGAGGAAGCGTCAATAGATCGCTCACCCCCCTCTCTAACCGCGGATCGGGAAACCGCAACGCCCCCTCGCCCCCCTCGCCTTTGGCTCGCGGCGGTCTTACCGATCTTGGCGTGCATCGCGGCACTAGGTACGACGCTGGTGGTGACGGGTTGGCAACCCGATTCCAACGTCGCTTCGGCCGGCGTGTTGCAAGATACGATTGAAATCCTCGGTAACGGGAAATCGTACCTTGCCTTGATCATCGGCGGCGCGGTGGGACTCGCCACCGCCTGGCTGACCCATGCAAAGTTCGGCAAATGCGAAGCCGAGATCCTGTTCATGGGAACGCTTCGAGGCGCCTGGCAAATGATGCCGGCGATGATCATCCTCTGGCTCGCCTGGGCACTGAGCGGCATGACCGGCGAGGATGCACTGCAAACTGGCGACTACCTATCAAGTCTGCTTTCCGATCGACTCGACCCGCGTGCCCTTCCCACGGTGGTGTTTGCCCTCGCTGGCTTTGTCGCCTTTTCAACCGGGACCAGCTGGGGCACCATGGCGATCCTGACCCCACTCTCTGTCACGCTGTCGCTCGACCTTGATCCAAGCGGTGGCCCTGGCGGAGCGATCTGTCTGGCAACCACCGGGTCGGTCCTGGCAGGTGCGATTTTCGGCGACCACTGCTCTCCGATCTCCGATACCACCGTCTTGTCGAGCCGAGCCTGTGGATGCGACCACCTGCAACACGTTCGCACTCAGATGCCCTACGCTCTGGTGGTCGCTTTGGTCTGTGTCCTCTTTGGATCGACCCCCGCTGTGTTGGGGGTCTCTCCCTGGATCTGCTTGATCATGGGGACCATCACCCTAACGCTGATCGTACGGTTCATTGGCAAGCATCCAACGACGTGAATGATCTCCTAGTAGCTAGCTTCGCCTAGAAGGTGGTGATCCGCATTGACGCGCCAACAATCCACGCTCTGGCGAACGTAGCTACGAAACGCAAATGCTGTAATTTGCAGCCTAAAAATCGCTCACGGCGTAAGCCACCCCGATAGCAAAACGAGTTTTTAACGCCTGGTCAGCTTCGTTCTGAAGGCAGCAAGAAACGCTACGGGGCTCGATTGCGAGGCAAGCCGCCGAAAGTCTTGGCGACTTTCGCTACGTCATTCCATTGACTGAGGGGGACGACAGGCTGGAAGCCTAGCCCAGATTGATTTTGAACTTCCTACAGTGCGATTGTAAAAATGAGGGGCGTTCACAGCCCTGATGAGTCATTTTTGCCGCATTTCAGCCAAATGGCGATAACGGCATCAGTATTGCATTGGACTCGAGAAAAAGAATAACAATCAAGCGTCAACGATGATGCTAACTCTGGACAAGGTACACGGATGCTTCGACACACATTATTGATGCTCGTCCCAATGGCGATCACCGCCACTCAACCAGCAAGTGTCGAGGGGCAAGACTTTTCACGCCAAGGCCAAAACGCTGCATCCATCGACACGCCTCAAACTCGTCTTCGTCCGATTGGCTCCGCCAGTGCGGTGGATCGCTACCGGTCCAGCGAACCCCGCACTGCATTTCGTGAAACGGCGTACCAAGCAAGCGGCAACGCGTTCCAATCGTCGCGGGTTTCCCACAACGGGACGAGCAACTTGGACGACGAACGCTTTCAAATTCGCCAAGCGATGATGCAGCAATCGGTGACCGCTCCGCAATTGCCGCCCGATGCTGCGCCAGGCGGTGCAGGGATGGGGTTGCCGCCGAACAGCTTTGCGGTCCCCTCCACGGCACCCAATCGCAGCGGCCCGAGCAATAGTGCTCCGCCGACAAGCTTTACGCCGCCTCCAAGTTCGTTCACGCCTCCCCCCAACACTCAGCCCGTGGCACCGTCGCTGCCGCCATCGATGCCATCGTCACCTCCCGTTGCGGCATCTCCATTTAACCAGGGCGGTGCTATCCCAGGGGGTGGCTCGATACCCCCTAGAACCACGCTACCCGCCAGCCCGAACGCATTTTCGCCAGCGCCGCCCCCACTAGCATCGGGATCTAGCGGACAAAACTCGCTTCCCTATTCGCCGACAAGCAGCAGTGATCTAACGCCGCTTGCCCAACCTGAATTGCAAACCGAGTTTGCGACGATGGGCAATTCGCCATGCATTACCGCTCCGAGCAGCTATACCGCTGCCTGCGGATCGCCGTACATGCCGGTCAGCTACTACGCATCGGACCCCTGTGCGGTACCGGCGACACTGCCGCCTACTTACGCACCCGCCCCCACTTACGCCCCCGCCCCGGCCGTGGCGGTCGCTCCACCTGCGGTCTACGGTACCCCCATCACCCCCGGCACCGCGGCACCGATCGGTTCGCTGTTCACGCTCGGCCAGGAACGAAACCTCGTCCAAGTCGGGCAAGGATTGTGGGGCCAACCGGTGGCATATGTACCAGGTCAAGGCGTACGAAACTGGATCCGCTACTTCTTTCCCTGATCAGACAAGCGAGCGGTTTGTCCAGATTAGAAATCAGGGTTTGACCGTAGCGGAGGTCGTCAAGACTTTCGACGTCATCTAAATTGGCACTTTACGGGTGTTTTTTGTAGCGGAGCGGCGCAAGCCGCCCGGTCTAGATCGAACGTTTTTTCATGCCGCTACGGACAGCACGCGCCGTGCCGCTACGAAAGTAGATGCCATTGGCTAGCCGCCCCCAATTTCACGCGGAGGCCGATGCAACTAGACTGATGGTGCGCTGCGTGTTCTTAACACGCATCTTACGAAGCAGTTAGACCGGAGTCTTCTAGCAAATTAGCCGTTTTGGCGCTAACCACGGTTTCGGCGTTGAACCGGGGCTAGCGCCCAAGCGGCTAACGGGACTTCACCCAATGATGCCTGCTTATTACGTAGCGTTCGTCCCTTTGGCAATGGCCTTTGCCAAAGGGTGTCATCCCGTCTTGTAGCCGATCCCGCGAGTCATGAATTCCAGCGAGAAAATTACCGAGATCTTTGCCGCTGTCTTTCAGGATCTCAACGACGAACGGCCTGCGGAACAGCAACTGGATTTTGATGCCAGCACGCCGCTGGTGGGTTCGCGAAGCTCACTCGATTCGATCGAGATGGTCACGCTGCTGGTGAATTTGGAAACCTCACTCTCCGAAACGTTTGGGCGCCCGATTCGCTTGTCCGACGAGAAAGCGATGTCCGAAACTCGTAGCCCCTTCAAAAACATCGCCAGCCTTGTGACGTTTGCGACCAAGGTCGTCGACACATCGACTGATGAGTAACGCAGTGCCCGAGCGGAACGAACGCATCCTGCTGATCACCGGAACCAGCCGTGGTATCGGACGTCATCTCGCCGAGCGATTCCTGTCCGCGGGCGAGACCGTGATTGGCTGTAGTCGCAGTGCCGCCATTCCCGATGGACTGAGCCCCGAATCGCTCCGCCGCTACTCGCACCACTGTTTGGATGTGTCCGACGAAACGGCAGTACGCCAATTGTTCCACGAGATCAAGCAGCGTCACGGCCGACTCGACGTTTTGATCAACAACGCGGGTATCGCGTCGATGAACCACAGCTTGTTGACACCGATTGAAACCGTGCGATCGGTTTTTGAAACCAACGTGATCGGGACCTTCCTGTTTTGCCAAGAAGCCGCCAAACTAATGCTCGCCAATCGAATTGGTCGCATCATCAACATGGCGAGTATCGCGACACCGCTAAAACTCGAAGGCGAGTCTGCCTACGCGGCATCAAAAGCCGCGGTAGTCAGCCTGACCGAAATTCTCTCTCGCGAATTTGCCAGCTCTGGAATCACGGTCAACGCGGTGGGCCCATCGCCGATCGGGACGGATTTGATCCGTGGCGTCCCCGCAAAAAAATTGGAACAACTGATTGACCGTCAAGCAATCAAGCGACTTGGAACTGCGGAGGATGTTTACAACGTCATCGATTTTTTCATTCGCCCAGAAAGCGATTTCATTACCGGACAAGTCATCTACTTGGGCGGCGTTTAGTCCGCCACCGAACTGATGCCGACACGTTTTCTACAAGACCGATTTCGCGACGTCCCGCAGTGTGATGCGATCATCTGGCAAGCACGAACGTTCTCGTATCGCTGGCTGCTCGATGCAATCCAGCAGTGGGATGCCCGACTCGATGAACACGAAATCCACGCGGGCACCGTGACCACACTGCTTGCCGACCTTTCACCACAAAGCGTCGCCGCCCTCCTCGCTCTGACCCAACGCGGTGCGATCATCGTTCCAATGACGGGATCGATGCGAAAACATCAACCAGCCTATGAAGCGATCGCCCAGTGTGAGGTTGCGATCGAAATCTCGAGCGACCAGACCATCTCGATCAATCCCATTCAAAGCGACGCTTCCGCAAAGCATGAACTGCATGCGAAATTAAGGGCCGCTGCTCACCCGGGGCTTGTGCTGTTTTCTTCTGGATCCACCGGCACCCCCAAAGCTGCGGTTCACGACTTCACTCGACTGCTCGACAAATTCCACCCACCGCGGCGAGCAATGCGAACGCTTGCCTTTTTGCTTTTTGATCACATTGGTGGCCTCAACACGATCCTGCACACGCTGGCCACGGGCGGATGCATCGTCGTACCATCTGACCGGTCGCCCGAATCGGTACTCACCGCGATCCAAGACTTCGGCGTGCAGTTGCTCCCCACGTCGCCCACGTTCCTAAAACTGTTGCTAATCAGCGATGCTTGGGAGGACTACGACCTGCAATCGCTGCAAATGATCACTTACGGCACCGAACCGATGTCAGCGAACATCCTGGCCGCACTGAACGAGAAACTTCCGCACGTCACATTCAAGCAAACCTATGGATTGTCGGAAGTCGGCATCTTGAGATCCAAGTCCAAAGATTCGTCGTCTTTGTGGATGCAACTCGGCGGCGATGGTGTCCAGACACGTGTGGTGGACAACGTCTTGCAAATCAAATCGCACTCAACAATGCTCGGTTACCTGAACGCAGCATCCCCATTCAGCGAAGACGGATGGTTTATCACCGGAGATGTGGTTCAGGTCGATGGCGACTACTTCAAAGTGCTCGGACGAGGTGGCGAAATGATTAACGTCGGCGGCGAGAAAGTTTATCCAGCCGAAGTCGAAGCGGTGATCGAAACCATGCCCCAAGTTCACACCGCGGCGGTCTATGGCGAAGCCAACGCGATCATGGGGATGATCGTCTGTGCCCGCGTCAAACTGATTCCAGGAGTCGAGCTTTCGGCAAGGGAATTGACACAAGCAGTCCGCCAACACTGCCGAAACCATCTGTCACCCAAACAAGTCCCGATTCGAGTGACGATCGACCCGCAATTATCGCATGACGAGCGTTTCAAGAAACAACGCACCCCACGGGCTTAACCGCATTGCTCCGATGCGAACCGTTCTCAATGGCGTTTGCAAAGCCATGACTTTACTTTGCCCACGGAGTGGAAGGTTCGGATGAGGGTAGGTCCAGTTCGTTTCCGCGGACACCTAAGCAGCTAGGCAGGAGTCTTTCCGTATATTAGCCGCTTTAACGCTAGCCACGGTTCCGACATTCAACCGGGGCTAGCGCCCAAACGGCTAACGGGATTTCAGCCAATGATTCCTGCTTAGCCTTCGAGTTCTTCCCAACGCTCAAACGCAGTGGCAAGCTGCTGTTCTAGTTCCGCCAATTCGCCGCTGACCTTTGCAATCTCGGCTCCACCTTTTTGGTAGAACGCAGGATCCGACATTCGATCGTGAAGTTTTGCAATCTCGACTTCAAGTTTTTCGATCCGGGCGGGCAACTTTTCGAGCTCGTGTTTGTCTTTGAACGACAACTTTTTAGACGCGGGCTTGGCTTGTTTCGCGGCCTCTGGCTCCTTCTTCGTCTCGCTCTTTGCGGAATCGGCAAGCTGTTTCTCGCTTTCGCGTCGACGCTCGACAGCAGCTTGCCAGTCGTCGTAACCACCGACGTACTCGTTCACGCCATCGTCTTCGAACACAATCGTACTGGTCACGACGTTGTTCAAGAACGTTCGATCGTGGCTGACCATTAGCACGGTCCCAGCAAAGTCGACGAGTTGCTCCTCGAGCATCTCGAGAGTTTCCGAATCGAGGTCATTTGTCGGTTCGTCCAACACGATGACGTTGGCGGGCTGGGTCATCAATCTCGCCAACAAGGCACGATTGCGTTCCCCTCCCGACAAAAACTTGATTTGGGTACGAGCACGCTCGGGGGTGAACAGAAAGTCTTGCAAGTAGCCGACAATATGCTTGGTCTTGTCACCGATCTGAATTTGATTCCCGCCGTCACCGACACATTCCTGCACCGTCTTTTCAGGATCGAGCGTGTCACGCAGCTGATCGAAATAGGCAATTTTTAGATTGGTTCCCAATCGCACGTTGCCCTCTTGCGGATCGAGTTGGCCGAGCAGCAGTTTTAGGAGCGTTGTCTTGCCTGCGCCGTTGCGGCCGATGATTCCAAGCTTGTCACCACGCATGATCGTCGTCGAAAAATCGTTCAAGATGGTTTTGTCTTGATACGAAAACGAAACATCCTTTAGCTGGGCCACCAAGGCCCCGCTGCGCTGAGCCTCTTGCAGATTCAGCTTCGCCTTGCCTTCACTGCTGCGTCGCTCGCTTCGATTTTCTCGCATAGCCTTCAGCGCACGCACGCGACCTTCGTTTCGCGTGCGACGCGCCTTAATGCCTTGGCGAATCCAAACCTCTTCCTCGGCCAATTTTTTGTCAAACAATGCGTTCTGTTTTTCTTCCGCCGCCAGTGCCTGTTCTTTTCGCAGCAGGAAGGTTTGGTAGTCGCAGGACCAATCGAACAGCCGCCCGCGATCAATCTCCCAAATTCGCGTGGCCAGGTTTTGCAGGAACGAGCGATCGTGCGTGACGAAAATCAGCGTCTTTTCCCAGCGGCTCAGAAAGTTTTCAAGCCATAGAATCGAGGCGATGTCCAAATGGTTCGTCGGCTCGTCTAGCAGCAACACGTCGGGACTTCGCGAGATGGCGCGTGCTAGCAACACACGACGTTTCAGTCCGCTGGACAGAGTCTGGAAGTCGGCGTCCGGATCTAACTGCATGCGTGAGAGCGTGGAATCCGCGGCATGTTCGATCTTCCACGCCTCTTCGTAGTCTGGATCGTCATCGTGAGCTTCGCTTTCGCCCAGCACGATCGACTTGATGGTTCCTTTCCAATCGCGGGGCACCTCTTGGGACAGCCTTGCCACGCGAGCGCCCGAACGGAGCGTAACCGAGCCACTGTCGGGCACGACGTCGCCGGTCAGGATCCGCATCAGCGTGGTTTTCCCAGCGCCGTTTCGTCCCAGAAGTCCAATACGTTGCCCCATCTCGATCTTGGCCGAAACCGAGTCAAGCAGTGAAGGGCCGCGAAAGCCAATAGTCAGGTTATCAATCGATATAAGCGTCATGCCAAGAGTGGAACGAACGCAAGCGAAATCGTCCAGAGGAAGTCAATTCAAGATTTTTTGCGGCGGCAAACCCCATGATCAACAACAAGCCCCCCCCAGGAGGATCGTTTTCTCGTCAAATTCAGCTCTCCGCTTCCCGTATCAAAGCGGCACTGCCAATCCGTCCCTCCGGAAATAGAGACAATAATCTTATCGGAGTACCGTCAATGATTGCGATCCGAACGCCCCATTTCGGCAGTCATCTCCGTGTGTCCTTGGACGACCATGAAGCCGATTGATTTCGTCCCACCCAACAGGTTCACCCCAGCGATCCCAATGTACAACTCAATGTACAATGTGGACGGTACAATGCGGACGCTGGCCGAACACAGATGTCGGTTACAGTTCCTTGATCCGATTGCTTCTTGACTCTCGGTTAGCCCCGCAACTCAACAACAATCATGCAGTCGACTCGGGTTCACACTTCCCCCAGACTCGGCGAAATGATTTATTTGGCTTGAATAGTTGGACATATGAGCAAACAAGACGATACCCCGGCGGGTCTTTCGGATGAACGACGATCCGCTGGCACGCGGTTTCCTGCCGTTTTGATTGCGGTGGGGCTGGTTTTGTTGCTGGCGTTGGCATCAGGAGTGGCGTTTGCTTGGTTGTATCAGGGCTCGGTGCCGGGTACGCGTCTGGTTTATTCGATCCAGCGTTCCGACGTTCACTCAGACGCAGTCACAAGCGACGAAATGGTCGAGCCACTTCGGCAACGACTTCGCCACCTTTTTGCTGCTGGCCTTGCCGTCCACGCCTTGGACGAGAACCAAGTCGAAATCATCGTGCCGACTCGGGATCCGGCCGAACTTGCCTATGCCAAACGCTTGCTTCGCACCGCTGGCGTGCTGCGATTCCTACCGATCGCCAATCAAACTCATCATGCCAATCTTCTGAATTTGGTGAAAGCGTCCTCCCAAACACCTACCGCAAGTCGCGATGTGCTTGACGAGAACGGAAGCGTGGTGGGAAGGTGGGTTACTGTGGGACGAGACGCCGCAGCAAAAACAGGCAGCGATGTGATTCCGCTAACCGTGCAATTGAATTCGCTCACGGTGCGTAATGCTCAGACCGGCGAAGTCCTGCAGATGCCAAGCAGCGTGCTTGGGAATGACAGCGGAGTCAAAATCGCTCGCTG
>NZ_JBFHFD010000331.1:0-9193 GCF_041583735.1 Novipirellula sp. | reverse complement strand
TTTGTCCTCGCCATCGCGAACCGCTGTTTGACCTTGCAGTCGCCAAAACAGCGTGCGAGTAGCCGGGGGCGATTCTCCGCGAAGCTGCGGCAACAAATTGATGCCATCGTAGGCTCCGTATTTTGCTTCGGCACGTCGGCGATTGCGTTTGTCCTCGTGCGAAGGAGACGGCTTCAGTGGCAACAGCTCCGCCCCAGCCGCCGCCATGAACGTGGGCAACACATCCAAGCTTGAAACCACCGCGTCGGTTCGTTTGCCGGCAGGTAACTGCCCAGGCCATGACCAAATCATCGGCACACGAACGCCGCCTTCACGCAGTGAGCCTTTGACGCCTGAAAGCGGCCCATTCCAGCTGCCATTATTGGTGGCGCCACCGTTGTCCGAAAAGAAAACGATCAAGGTTTCTTCGAGCTGGTCGGTTTCGTCCAAATAGGCACGGACGCGTCCAACCCCACGATCCAGGGCGTACATCATCGCGGCGTAAGTGCGACGTTTGGGATCGCTGATATGAGCGAACTTTGCAAGATCTTGATCCGTTGCCTGCATCGGCGTATGTGGGGCGTTGTAGGAAAGCATCACCATCCAAGGCTGCGATGCGGCTTCGTCTTGGCTTTTAATCCAGCGAAGGGCTTCGTCAGTGAAAAAGTCCGTCAGGTAGGGACTTGAAAACTCACGCAGCGGTTCTCCGTTTCGCTCCAATTGATGTTTGTCGGGGGTGGGAAAGTAATTATGGCTGCCGACCAACATGCCACAAAAATGGTCAAAGCCGCGGGCGTTAGGATGGTGGGCTTCGTGGCTACCCAAATGCCACTTGCCAACGAGCGCGGTGGCGTAACCGGCAGCGCGAAGTTGATCACCCAACGTGTGCTCGCTCGGTGACAATCCAAGCAACTCGGTACGCGTGCCATAGGCGGCAGCGGATTGATTCAAATTCGATTCGTAGCCAAAGCGGCGGGGATCACGTCCAGTCAGAAGCCCCGCTCGGGATGGAGAACAAACGGAACTGGTGACATACGCCTCGCTGCAGAAGACGCCCGATTTCGCGAGCGAATCGAGGTGTGGCGTCTGCAGATGCTGGCTGCCGGTGTAGCCAAGGTCGCCATAGCCCATGTCATCGGCCAATACGATCAACAAGTTGGGGCGGTCGGGGGACGCCGCAAATAGAGTCGAGCGGCTAGCGGCAACCTCGCTTGTGACGAAAAGCAAGACAAAAAAAGCAAAACGCAAGCATCGTCGTGCGGATGGGGTTGGGAGCTGAAGCATGGCTGAGTTCACTGTGGTTCGCCCGGAAAATCGATCGCGTTCAAAAATCGTCATGGTATGCCGAAACATGTTAATCTGAATTCATCGTTTTGTGGCCTGGGGATTGAGCATCAAGCATTCTTCGATGTGCGAATAACGAGTGGTAGAGAAATGTTTTTGTTGAAAATGGCGAGCCTATTGGTTCCATCGTTGTCTTGATGCATTGGGGACCGTGGATTTAGACAGTGGCATGGGGCGCTGTCCCGCGTTCGCATTGCGGTCGGAAAGAAATCGCGACTTATGATGAAAACACGTGAACTCAGCAATCTTGGCGTTCCCAAAGGATCGGCGATGCAGATCGCCAAAGAAACGATCCGATTGGCAGCGGAATCGGGGCTGCAACGCACTGTGCTTCGTGACACGATCGCCAGCGTCGTCGACTCGCCGACATCGTACCTTGACCATGAATTGTGGGGGAAGTTGGCGGCCGAGTTGGCGGGGGTGTTCGCTGCCCAGTCGCGTTACGTTGGTCGCGAGCAAGCTGCGCCCTGGCGACAATGGGGCCGCGATCTCGATCCGACTGCCGTCCAACAGATGGCTCATGCCTGCGAATTGCCAATCTCGCACAGTGGAGCGTTGATGCCAGATGCACACCAAGGGTACGGATTACCGATTGGCGGAGTGTTGGCGACCAAAGATTGCGTGATCCCCTACGCCGTGGGTGTCGATATCGCTTGCCGTATGAAAATGACGGTCTTGGATTTGCCCACTACCGCATTGGAGAAACAGCAAGACCGGTTGCGGGGGGCGATCGAGCGAGAGACGCAGTTCGGGATCGGGGCTCGGTTTCGCAAGTCTCGTCAACATGGCGTGATGGATGCCGATTGGAACGTATCCCACATCACCAAAATGAACCGTGACAAGGCATGGAAACAATTGGGAACCAGCGGAAGTGGGAATCACTTTGTCGAGTTCGGGATTTTGACACTTCCGCGTCCGGATCTTGGCCTGGAACCGGGGCAATATTTGGCACTGCTCAGCCACAGCGGGTCGCGGGGTACCGGTGCGGCGGTATGTGATTACTACAGCCGTGTGGCCAAGCAATTGCATCCCGAGCTGCCGCGCGAACTTGTTAACCTTGCTTGGTTGGATCTCGATTCTCAAGCGGGCGGCGAGTACTGGGCGGCGATGAATTTGATGGGGGAATATGCTGCGGCGAATCATGCCTGCATTCACAAAGCAATCGCCAAACACCTTGGTGTCGATGTGATCTTGGATATCGAGAATCACCACAATTTCGCTTGGAAAGAAACCCATGCGGGCGAAGAGTTAATTGTCCATCGAAAAGGAGCCACGCCCGCGGGGGCCGGAGTGTTGGGGATCATCCCCGGTTCGATGGGGGCACCGGGGTACGTGGTTCGCGGCAACGGTGTCGAGTCGTCGCTGCAAAGTGCGGCGCATGGTGCAGGCCGCAAGATGAGCCGAACCGCGGCGAAGCGTCAATTCAATTGGAAAGACGTGAAGCCGTTTTTGGCCAAGCGAGGCGTGACGTTGATGTCGGCCGGGTTGGACGAAGTTCCGATGGCGTACAAGGACATTGATGAAGTCATGGCGTCGCAACGCGATTTGGTAGACACCGTGGCTCGGTTTGATCCCAAGTTGGTCAAGATGGCTCCCGCCGGCGAACGTCCCGAAGATTAATCACGACGTTGCAACGGATCAAGTGTAGCGGAATCTGTCGACCTTTTTTTGGCTTGACTGATGCCCGCCGAAACGGACGCGCGAGTTCCGCTACGGAATGTATCACTGCGGCGGCCGCAGTGGCTGGAATGTGAAATTGCATTCGTTTTCGCCTTGTTCCAGCCTGCGGGTCAAGGCGACGGCTGCAACAGGTCCAATAACGATGCTGTCATTGTGGTAAAAGCGGTCTTTAGCGTTTCCGGAGCATCCGGGTAATAGATTCCCGAATGCAGCGATGGGGCGGGGATGCCAAGCTGTTCGAAACGATCGAGTCGCGATTGATCGACCGAGCCGACGGAGTACATCAAGATCGGCACTCCGGCGATCCCATAGCGGCTAAAGTCCTCGCCTCCCATCGATTGTTCGCCTGGCACCATGTTTTCTACGCCAAGCACATCGGAAAACAGCTTGGTCATTCGCGCCGTTAATTCGTCATCGTTTCGCAATGACGGTGTTCCTTGGCTGATCAGGACATCGGGTTCTTCGGCGTTGTGCGCCATCGCTACTGCCAACGCACGTCGGCGAATCGCGGCGAGCACTTGTTGTCGCACTTCCTCGCTGTAACTTCGCACGGTTAATTGTAACTTGCAGTCATCACCGATCACATTGTGTTTCGTTCCGCCATGGATCGAACCCACGGTCACCACCGCAGGTTCGATCGGTTTCACTTCGCGGCTGACGATCATCTGCAGCGACAACACCAAATCCGCGGCTTGGACGATCGGGTCGATCGTCGAATGCGGAGCCGATCCATGTCCGCCACGCCCCTTTACGGTGATGTCGACGCTGTCGACGTTGGCGAGCGAATAGCCGGGCATCAAGCTAATTGCGCCGGTGGGCTTGTCGGCGCTGACGTGAATGGCCAAGGCATAATCGGGCTTCGGAAACCTTTCAAACAAGCCATCGTTCAGCATCGCTTTGGCTCCCTCGCCGAGCTCTTCGGCGGGTTGACCGATTATCATTAGCGTTCCCGACCATTGATCCCTGTGTTCGCTCATGTAACGACCCACTGCGGTCACATTTGTCATATGGATGTCGTGACCACACGCATGCATCACGCCCGTGCTGCTGCCGTCTTCGCGAGTTGATTGCACCGTCGATGCAAATGGAACCGGAGTCTGTTCGGTCACCGGCAACGCATCCAAGTCGGTTCGAATCATCACGACGGGACCCTTACCGTTGTGCATGATTCCCACGATGCCGTGACCTCCCACACCCGTGGTCATTTCGAAACCGAGTTGTTTCCAAATTTCCGCTAGCTTCGCAGCCGTTTTCTCTTCTTCAAAGGAAAGCTCGGGGTGCTGGTGCAGCCAACGATAGAGTTCAAGGAAATTTTCTTGGTTCTGCTCGAACCATGGCGCGGGTGCAGTGGTGGCGACAGCCGAAGTGGTCGGCGATTCCGCCAGCACCCTCGGCGTGTCGATCATTTCGTTGCCGAGTAGGACTGCCAACAAAACGATCGCGGTACAAGAGCGAACACGCATGAAAATACCTTTGTCGAGGATCTGTGAACAACGCCATGTCTGCATTCTAAACGTTCGTCGTTGCGTCTGCTATGATTACGCGAGTTCAATTGCCCTTGATGGCTCAACAACGTCCTACCCCCTGCATGATGCCATGCATTTTTTGCACGGTCTGCTACGCTCGGTCATCCGCCCAGTTTATGCTGACAACGAAAGTCTTGATGACTTTCGCTACGGACAACCCTGATTTTTCAGTCTAGAAATAGCACTCTCAGGCTGACTTACGCTAGCTGGCTAGCAGCCTATCCCACTTTTACCCACCTGATTTGACTTATGCGAATTACATTCCTCCCGTTTGCATTTCTGGTTCTTGGCGGCTGCCTGTTTTTGAGTACAGGCTGCGATTCGAAGCAGGAACCGGCGGATCCCGTTCCCTCGGCTGCCGTTGCCAAAGTCCAGCCCGCCGCCACCGACGATCCCGAGGCGGTTGCGGCGATTGAGGCAACATCGGCCAAGCTGAAAAAGGATGCCGACGGCGCGATTGTGGAAGTCGATTTTCGTGGTACCTCGATCGATGATTCGCAACTCGCTTTGCTGAAACCTCTAAAACGCGTCCGTTCGGTCTTGCTAGGCGGCACGGCAATCAGCGACGAGGGGCTGAAAACAATCGCCGAGGTCGCCACTCTGGAAAACATTGACCTGCGAGATTGCAAAATCGGTAACGCGGGATTGGCCAATCTGACACCGCTTTCCAAATTAAAAGCGCTGCGATTGTCCGGGAAAAGTGGCGACTGCTCGGTCGACGACGACGGAATGAAGCATGTCGCCAAACTTAGCAACCTGAAGGTGTTGGCGATCGATTTCTTGTGGATCAGCGAAGTGGGGATTGAGGAACTAACCGGCCTGAAAAACTTGCAAGAGTTGTACATGGCCGAAACCACAATCGGTAACGACGCCATCACCATCCTGGCCAATTTTCCAAATCTCAAAAAGCTGCGTTTGGCGAAAAACCAAATCGATGCGATGGGAATGGCCGAGTTGCCGAAAATCAAGAACCTCGAAGAACTTGACATCAGCGAGTGTGCTCAGCTGTTTGATGATGCAATGAAGCCGCTCAGTGAGCTGACCCAACTAAAGAAACTGAACGTGTGGCGAGTCAATATTTCGGACGCAGGTGTCGAACCGCTCAAGGGGCTTACGTCACTCGAGTCGTTGAACCTGGATAACACACGGCTCACCGACGCTGGCATGCCGTACCTGAGTGACCTGACGAAATTGACCTTCTTGCATTTGGGATCGACCCAAATCAGTGACGCGGGACTGGTTCACTTAGAAGGATTGAAAGCACTGAAAGATCTGAAAGTGACTCGCACCGCCGTGACTCAAGAAGGAGTCGATAAGCTGAAACAGAAATTGCCTAAGACCGACATTCAGCTGAAGTACATCGAAGGCGAGTGATCCAATTCATCCGCTCCGGCAGATGGGTTCCCGTAGCGAAAGTCGCCAAGACTTTCGGCCAAGCTTGGACGTCATCAGCCGCTGCGATGCCGATCCACTGGGTTCCGGTCCGCGGGGTTTCGGCCTACAAAGTGCCGCTCGGCTTTGAGAGCCGTTAGCGCGTCGCAGTGGATGACGCCGGAATACCACTGAGTTGCCGATCGGCGAAGTGGGCGGCAATCAAGGCTAATGCGGAACACATCAGCGGATCATTCTCTTTCATCAACCCGCTGCGTCGGTTGACGATGCTGCCGTCGGGACTCTGATGACGACGCAATCGATCCACTAGCCGATCAGCCCAGTCGCCGCTGATCCCTAGTCGCCAATACGCTTCCGCCCGGACCGCTTGGTGGTAGAAATAGACGGCTTCGCCCCAAGGTTCCGGGTAATCTCGAGGAATACCGTCAGGGTATTCCCAGTCCTCGTGCTGCTGAAGCCATGTTTTCGCCGCGACGACGCGTTCGTCGTTCATGTCCACGCCTGAAGCCAACAATGCGATCACGCCATCACACGTCGCAGTGGCATAGCTGCGGAAAAAAGTCTGGCCCTGCGTCTGCCCGATCCGTCCCTTGTTCGCAGCCAAAACGATCGGCGAAAAATAAAAGCCACCATCATAAATGGCGGTTCGCTGCGTACTGTCTTGGCTCGTTGTGTTTTCGAGCGTGGGCTGAGGACGACGTTCACTCGGATGTTTTTGCAGCAGTCGCAGAAAATGTTGAGCATTTGCGAAGGTGCGACTCAGGTGGGATTGTTCGCTAGCCGAGTCGACGTCCGCCACCGCACGGCGATGACCGCTGTCGCGGAGTGCCGCCAAGGCCCAACGGGTGTGAGCCAAGTCCATGTGCCCGGTTTGCCCAGCGGGTTGCGGACCCCCGAATCCCCATCCGCCGTATGCAAGATGTGACTCTGAAAAGCCACGCGACTCGGTGAACTGCTCACCGATCAAAAAGCGACGTAGTGAATCAACCACGGCGTCATGGTCAGACATCGCGTTAAAACAACGCAGTGCAAACGCACTTGCAAACACCGGATACTCCAAGACATCCGGGTCGGCCACACCGAGCACACCGTTTCGCATGTGGTTGCTCATCCACGAGCGGGCTCGCGCTGCGGTAACCGATTCGACAAACTTGGAATCGCAATCTTGCAAGATCGACAAGACAAACGGGGTTAACGCCTGTCCGCTTTTCAGCAACGCATACGTCTGACTTCTCCAGGCTCCATCGGGCGACTGCTGAGCAAGCAGATAATCACGCAGTGACTTGATCAGCGTCTGAGACCGCGATCGCACCTCGTCATGCTCTGACGCAATCAGTGGCCGAACACGCGATCCGAGAATCGATGCCGCGATTCCGCTGGCTAAAAAAACACGACGAGATATTGAGGGGTTCATCACGCAATGACCAACATGGGGGCGGGGTTTTTGCTGTTCAAGCCGAACCGGCCGAGTGAGCTGCTTATTCGTAGTGGACGTGGCAACACGTCCTGCACGCTGGATCTTTCGCAAGATCCACTACATTTGTTGATCCAAGAATCTTTTCGCAAGATCCACGACTCTTGGTGGCACTATCGACGTACCCGCAACGCATCTGCATTACTTCGCAGACGCGATCCGCTTCAGAAGCTTGATGTCGTTTTGAGTGGTGATCACTTGCAATGCCGCCGCGGTGCAGAACACGGGACTGGTAATGCAGTGGTGTCCGTTCCAGCTGCCGTCGGGATTTTGCACCTTGGCTAGTCGGTCGATCATCTTGGCATTCCATTTTTCCCAAGCATCACCACCGGCGATGACCAACGATTCGCTAGTCATCAGGTAGCTTAAAAATTCTTCGCCGCCATTGTTACCGAACCCTGACAACAAGCGTTCGTCATCGAGCCGACTCAATTGAGCTTGGTTTTGCACCACGGCATCGCCTAGTAATTTGGCTTTCTGAGCGTCTTGGCCGGCGATTCGCAAGTTTTCTTCGGTGACGTCCGCATCAGCGGCCAGCTTGCCTTGCTTTTTGGCTTCTTCGATCGTTTGCTCGGCTTGGGCCGCATCTGCCGCATTGCCACGTAACCCACCCGAGAACGCGTACAGTTCTACGCCAGCCGCTGCACCGGAGGACGCTGCTCCTGTTTCGGCGTTCACATTGCGTTTTTGATATTGCTGAGCCTTTTCCAATTTCTTGACATCAACGTTCTTGCCAAGTGCCCTGGCGAATTCAAGCGAATTACAGCTGAGTGCGGATTGTAGCACCGGAGCCCATCCGCCACCGGTACTCCAGCTGCCGTCTTTGGATTGAGTGCGTTGGATTCGCTCGAGGCAGGCGGTCAATGCTGATTCGACTCGCTTGTGCCAGCGATCGTTTTTGGGCAGTACCTCGGACACTCGTGTCAAAAATTGGGCCGTCATCGCCGTATCAATCATCTGGCCCAATTTGGTTTGCGGCTGCGTGCCTTGGATCGACGTGATGCGGTCAGCGTCGGGGTCCGCGTTCTCGACCGCTTTGACCAGATAATGCATCGCTTTGACCACGCTATCGCGATACTCGCCTTCGGTGGGCGTGTGCCCGGCACGCATCAATGCCGATGCGGCAAACGCGGTGGTGGCAGGATCCGATGGAAATTTCGCAGGATCAAGGATCTGCTGCTTAGCATGGCTGCCGCCGCCCCAGCCACCATCGGAATGCTGTGCTGCGACCAGCCAACGGAGCCCCTGATTGACCATCTTGGTGGTCGCTTTCTTCTGCTCTTTCTTTTGTTGCTTCTTGTTTTTCCCCTGCGGTTTAATGTTCTCCTTGTCCGCATGCTCTGCGGTGGACTCGGTCGCAGGCGATTCAGCAGGAAGCGTTGTCGGTTCGTCGGCGACAAGATTCAAGGTCAAAATGGTGGCAATCGTTCCGCAAAGAAGGCTGCGAGAAAGCAATCGAGCCGCGAATGCTGCAGTGGACATGACGTTCTCTCCGAAAGAAACAAGAAAAGGATTCGCGTGGACGCAAAGGTCCGCCACGCGAAAGGGGCTTGCACTATCGAAGTTAAACGAATCCAAGTCCGTTATATTAGGAAAGCAGATGCTTTGACCCGAATTTTACAATCGCCTGAGATTCAAAGGCCAAAACTACCCAGTTTGCCAAAAAGGTGTCCGACACCTTTTTTAGGTGCGGTCCGACAACAATCGAATCGTTTCGTCGACTTGGTCCGAGAAATCGCTTGGCAAATTTGAACTCGGTGGCAGCGAGGCAATTTGGCGATGAAGCGGGGTCAATGAG
>NZ_JBFHFD010000330.1:0-9223 GCF_041583735.1 Novipirellula sp. | reverse complement strand
TCGGCGTTTGCATGCGTAGCGAAAGTCGCCAAGACTTTCGTGCAGAAACCGTAGAGGACGAGGCAACGAGTCCCGCAGAAACCGTAGTGGACGAGTTGATTTTATCGAATGTAGATGTAAACGGGGCTTCGTTAGCCGGTTGCGACCACGCGGCTAATCCAATGTGTCATCCGCGAGTGGTTCGCCACCGCGAGGCGTCACCAGGGCTCGCAGCGTCGAGGCGGGGGTGACGTCATCGAGATAGTGACCTCGCTCGTCCACCGTGACAATGGCCGCACCGGTGTCCAGCAATCCTCCGATGTTGTTGGACGATCCCCCAATGCCTTGCAGCGTCGCGAAGTCGACATCGACCGGTTCGGTCCATACGCCGCTGGTGACCGGCGGTGAAGCTTCGACAACCAGGATCGTTTTCAGCGGGTCGTCGACCACTTGATTTGGACCGAGCGGACCGGTGTTCGGAAACAAGGTGCGGTCGCCTGTGACCAAGTAGTAACCGCTTTCGCTAAATCCGGCGTTTGTTTGGCTGCTGGGATGGCGATAGACAGCAGGCATTCGCGAAAATGCAACCGACATGTTTTGCTGCGTGTCCCACGCCGCGTTACGGTCGATCTGGTTGTACAGTTCGTCTTCGCCAAGGTAGGGCAGAATCAGCACTCGCCACGATTGCAGCGGTTTGCCCGCCACGTCCGTGGTAAACGGAGGTGGATAGCTTCCGTGGTCGGCGGCATAGGCGTTCATCGCCGCCGCAATCTTCTCGAGGTTGCGCATCGATGCGGTGCGATCTCGGTTGGTTTGCAGCAAGCCGACGGTTTGTCGACCTTGGTAAATTGCCGCAAAAACAATTGCGAGTAACAAAATCAGCACCACGATTGCCGCGACGACCGAAGCGAACTGTTTTGATACCGACGTTGACTGAACGTTTTGAGGAATCGCTTCGCCGGCAAAGTCGGGCAGTTGGATCTCGCCACCACATGTGACGCACTCTCCCCGTTGACCGCTATACCGATCTTCGACTTGCGTTTTGGTTTGGCAGTGAGGGCAGGTGAACAAATAAGGCATGGCACAACGATTCGATGGCGTTTTAAGGACTAGCCGCTGGAGCTATTCTATGCGGAAATCTTGCCCAATAATACTCAATGGTTTCAAAAGGAAATCGGATGCGAATCGTGATTCAACGCGTAACGTCGGCCAAGGTGGAAGTGCAGGGCAGGGTGGTCGGCGAAATTCAGCGGGGCGTGTTAGCGTTGGTCGGCGTGGGGCACGGCGATAGCGTGACCGAAGCGAAATGGTTGGCACAGAAAACTTCGCAGCTGAGGATCTTTCCCGACGACGAAGGGAAAATGAATCGGTCGCTGTTGGATATCGGAGGCTCGGTTTTGGCCGTCAGCCAATTCACGTTGTTGGGGGATTGTCGCAAGGGGCGTCGTCCCGCGTTCACCGATGCCGCAGCTCCCGAAATCGCCAACCAAATCTACCAGTCGTACAACGAACACCTGCGGGAAACTGGCGTCCAGGTCGAAGAGGGGATTTTTGCCGCCGACATGCAAGTCAGCTTGGTCAACGATGGCCCCGTGACGCTGATCCTCGATCGAACAGGATCGTAAATCGAGTCGTCGCGAGATTCGTCATCTCCACGGTAACCATTTGTCCCACTGAATCAATTCAGGTGCGGGCTTGGCGATGTAGCTGTTGTCCAGTCGTGAGCGTTGCCGGATGCGGTCGACCACACCATGGTCACCCCAAGCGAGATAGATCAATAAGAACAATTTTGCGTACACGCTGACGTTGGCGATCTGGCTTTGACCAAAAAATTTCAACGCGGTACCGAAGGATTTTTTTAGCCGAAACCGCCCTCCCCCAAAATCGATGCTCCAAATCTCGTCAAGAATCAAATGAACGAGAAACCCGACGACCACCGCGATGCTTTTGTAGACCCGAATCGATTCACTCGGACATGGCATCACGAGGTATGCGAGCAGACCCGCGCTCGCCGCGGCGGGAATGCTATGCCACATGCCGCGATGGACCGTGTAGCGTTTGAAAAATTCGACCGCAATAAATCGGATCGCGATGTAGATCAACATTGCCGCCAGCGCCATCGCTTCGTGCGACAGTTCCAGATCGCGAAACCGTTCGATCATCAACATCGGCACGACGGCCGCTGCGAACATGCTGGTTTCGCGAAGCGGGATTCCTGAATCGCTGTCCAAGTCCGGTAACATGCCGCTGACCGAACACAATCCGCCAGCCAAAATTCCGCTCTCAAGTGACATCGATTGACACGTCACGCCCCAGTAACCGTAGGCGATGCCCACGATCGTGCTGCCGGTGATGTGCGTTTTAAAATCGGCCACGACGGGGAGGGCAGGGGAGTGGTGAAAAAAAAGGGGGAGCTACTGGAAATCTACTCCGTTACGTTTTGCAAGCATCCACACCAATTGGTAGCAATTCAATCGTTGGGGATGCATGCCCAAGGTCTCGCGACGAATACAGATTCCCTTAGCTTCTTACATAGGATTTTTTCCAGGGGGCTGCCAAGCCCGAATCAATTGATCTTCGCTTGGCAAGGTCGCTGCTCTACAATCCGTGACAAAGTGAAAGCTCGGCTGGATTGCATGCCCGAAGCGATGAGCTGATTGCTATCAAACGAGTTGTCTAGATGGGCGGCATTGTTTGCGATCTTGGTTTGCCTGAAATTTTTTCGCTCGCAACCGCCCTTCCCGCCTCTTAACCTGCATGCCCTTTACTCGCATGCCCTTTACTCGCATGGAAGCGTTCTGGTGGAAATTTACGACATCATGATGTTGGTTGTATTGGTCGGCGCTTTGCTATTTGGCGCGATCAAGGGATTCGCCTGGCAGCTCGCTTCGATCGCTTCGATCGTGGTCAGCTACATGGTGGCCTACCACTTCCGTGAACCGTTCAGCCAATCGATCCACGCCGAACCGCCATGGAATCGTTTTTTGGCAATGTTGATTTTGTACGTCGGCACATCGCTGGTCGTATGGGTTGCATTCCGGATGGTCAGCGGCACGATCGACCGTTTCAAACTTCGCGAATTTGATCGTCAAATCGGAGCGATGTTCGGGCTGGCCAAGGGGGTTCTTTATTGCATCCTGATCACGCTGTTTGCGGTCACGCTTTTTGGCGAAAACGTTCGCGAGAAAATCGTCGGCAGCAAGAGTGGCAACTACATCGCCAGCGTGCTGGCTCGCAGCGAATCGGTGATCCCGCCTGAGATCCAAGAGGTCGTACAACCGTACCTGGACCGCTTCGAAAAACGTTTCAATTCGGACGACGCCCAGGACACACCCGCAGGCTTTTTGGAAGGCGTCGGACGCAAGATGGCGGGAGATGCGGCGAACGGAGTTTTGCCTGAATCACTGTGGGATGACGGTTCGGGAGACCCGGCCGGCAGAGCGCCCTTGCCGGTCGATCCACGCGGCTGGAACTCAGGCCAATCGGTGCCGCAGCAAGCCCAGCAACCATGGAACGGATTCCAACGCTGATGTTGCTGTGGGATAGGCTTCAAGGTCTGTCAATTTCGCTATCCGTTTTCGTCGTTCACTCTTCGCTCTTCGTCCACTCGTAGCGAAACTCGCCAAGAGTTTTGTTGGGATAGCTATACTGATGACAGGCTAGAAGCCTATCCCACACGAAATGGCTGAAACACGGGGTTTTACGCACCTTTAATACAACATAAGGGGCATTATCGGACGTTGCGGGGCGGTTGATTTCGCCCGCAAAACCCGGCCTCTCCCGCTTTTCACTCTGCTGGACTCGGTGCCTGATTCAGCTCCAGACAATGGGTCGACGCGATCATTCGTCTACGATCACTGACTCGCAAACGCTTCATTGTCGCGACCGCTTGGGCTGTGAATCGATCGAGCAAAACGAAGGCGGTGCTAGCTCCCGCCGCGGGCGTGATTGCGACACTCGTCCGCCAAGATTTGCGACGCTTCACTTGCCCGTTTCCTGGTCGTACTCCCCTCAGCGTTTGCCCCTGAACCTTGCTCGTGCGATTGACTTGGCGAAGCCTTCGCTGGATCTCTCGGCAAGCTCTCGGAATGCAGTCTTCGGCTGCTTGAGATGTTTGATTGACCGAGGCCAGATTTGGCCTGTGCAGATGGCGACGCATCGGCGGGATACGTCGCCCATCGAGCGAAAGAAAGTGGCTCGATTTTAGAGTTTGGCGAGAACTGACTTTGGTTCTCTTTTGTTCACCTATGCCGTTTCGGCGTCTTCCAAAAAGACACCGATCCGGCGGAACTTTTCATACCGCTCGTTGACCAGTTCTTCGGTCGTTTTGGTTTCCAGGTCCGACAGCGTTCGCGACAGATAGCTCTTCAATCGCGACGCCATTTGGTGATGGTCACGATGGGCGCCGCCGAGTGGTTCTTCGAGCACATCGTCGACCACGCCAAGTCGCTTCAAATTGTCGCTGGTGAACCGCAGCGCTGCGGCGGCTTTGGGTGCGTGTTCGTGACTCTTCCACAAGATGCCCGCACAGCCTTCGGGGCTGATCACGCTGTAATAAGAATGTTGCAGCATCGCGATCCGGTCGCCCACGCCGATGCCGAGTGCGCCGCCCGATCCGCCTTCGCCGATCACGACACAGATCACGGGCGTCTTCAAGCGGCTCATCATGAACATGCTTTCGGCGATCACTTGCGCTTGACCACGTTCTTCGGCACCGATCCCCGGGTATGCACCGGGCGTGTCAATGAAACAGATCAGCGGCATGCGATACTTTTCGGCCAATCGCATTTTGACCATCGCTTTGCGATAGCCTTCGGGATGGGCACAACCGAAATGGCACGCCGCGCGTTCTTTGAACGTACGTCCTTTTTGATGTCCGAGGACCAGCACTTTGAAGCGATCGAGTTTGGCGAATCCGGACAGCATCGCGCGGTCATCACCAAAATGTTTGTCGCCATGCAGTTCGACAAATTCATCAAACGCAAGATTCAAATAGTCACGGGTGTAGGGTCGGTTTTTGTGACGAGCCACCTGCACGGTTTGCCACGAGTCAAGCGAGCCGTAAACATTGCGTAGCAGATCGACGAGTTTGCGACGCAAGTCGCGAATCTCTTTTTCGATTTCGTCCGTGCGATTGGTTTGACGTTCAAGCGACGCAATCTTGCTTTCAAGATCCGCGATCTCGTATTCAAATTCTAATCCAGGTCCAGCGCTCATTCTTTTCTCGTGATAAGTGAGGTGCGGCTTCTAAGACAATCGAACAATCGGAAGCACCGCACGTGTGTTGTGTTTAGAAAGCGAAGTTTATATTTCGTCGTCTTCGCCGTTGGCGGATGGTTTTTTGATCATGTCTTCGGCACCACGGATTCCGGTCTGCGCATCGAACACACTGACGTCGGGTTTGCGAGGACGCTTATTCCACAGTTCCATCGCTCGGAATTGTTTCAGAAATTCCCACATCGATGGCGGCCGATTGTCGGGTTTCTTCGCCATCATCTGCTTGATTACATCGGCAAAGTCTTTGGACACGTTGTTGTTGTACGCAATCGGACTCGGGATCGATGCAGTCAGATGCTTGTTCAGCAAATCGTTTGGCGTGTCGCCGGTGTATGGCGGTTTGCCCGTGACCAATTCAAACAACACGCAGCCAAAGCTGTAAATATCCGATCGCTCGTCGCATACTTTGCAGCGGATCTGCTCGGGCGACATATAGCTTCGTGTTCCCTTGGCGTATTTGGAGCTGTGGAACAGTTTGCTGAATCCGGTTTTCTTTTTCTCGGCGATGGTAAAGTCGATCAACTTCGTTTCACCGTCGCGGCTGACAAGATAATTGTCCGGCTTGATATCCAAGTGGATCCAATTCTTGGTATGCATGTAATACAAGCCCTCGGCAGCTTGGCCGACGATTTTGTCCAACATGTAGGCCAGCGATTCAGGGCCCTGCCGGAGTGCTTGCTTCATATTCAATTCGCTGAATAGTTGCAGTACCAGAAACGGGACCCCGGACTCGATGCGAAAGTCGATCACTTTGATAATGCGGGGGCTGTTCAGGTCTGACGCCACCGTGAACTCGTGTTTCAGTAGCGCGATCTCTGACTTGTCCTCTCGCGCCGATGGCTTGAGCAGTTTCAGCGCGTATCGCTCATCAGAGTTTTCGTCGATGGCTTCCCAGACGTCACAGGTACTTCCGGAGCGAATCAAACGGGCCAATCGATAGGGGCCCAGAAAATCACGGGTCTTGGTCATCAGCACAAATCAGGGGCGAATCGTAATTTGGTTGACACAGAACAGTCGCTCTATGATAGTTCAATCGGTCCCTAGCCCGATAGGTCGGGATCGCGGTGGGGGCGACCCGCCAAGACTTCGACGGTGACTGCCAGATGCCATCCATTTTGGCACTAAATGGAAACGCCGCGAAATTCGCAAACGCCACGAAAATTACAGCGAAATCGCAGGTTTTTGTTGCTTTCGAGGCCGCTGCAGCAGTTGTTCGTACAGCTCGCGGATTCGCCGAGTCATCGTTTGATGACGGAACTGGTCCGTAAATCGCCTCTGCCCTGCCCTCCCCATTTGCTGTCGCAATTCGCGGTTATGGCTCAATCGGAGGATCGATTCGGCGAGCTGATCGATGTCACCAGGCGGGATCAGATATCCCGTCTCACCCGAGATCGCGACCTCGCGAGCCCCATCGACATCGTAGCTGATGACCGGTCGGCCAGCGATCAAGGCTTGCGGAAGTGCTCGCGCCAACCCTTCGCGGTACGAGGTGTGGACCAACGCGTCCATCGCCCCGATCAGCGAGGGAACCTCATCGGGGGGAACCAGCCCCGAGAAAATGAAGTTCTCGCTCAGTCCCAGCGATTCGATTCGGCGGGTCAGGCTGTCTCGCAAAATGCCGTCGCCCACCAACAAAAAACGGACTTGCGGGACTTGTTTGACAACTTTGACCGCTGCCGAGATCAGATCGTCGTGTCCCTTCAAATGAAACAATCGAGCGATCTTTCCGATCACGATTGCATCTTCGGACAATCCAAAACGTTGGCGAACGCGATTCCGATGTTCACTGGCATGTAGAAATGGCTCAACATCCATGCCGCTGTAGATCGTGGTGAATTTTTCACGCGGAGCCACATTGGCAGCGACCATTAAATCGGTCATCGCGTCGGCGACACAAACCATGTGGTGGCATCGTTTGGCCGCCCATCGCTCGCAGGCCCGGTACAGTGTCCGCGTCAGCGCCGGTTGATATTCGTGAAACGGAGCCCCATGCACACTGTGGATAATCGCCGGGACCTGCTCGCCCCAAGCGACCGCTCGCCCCAAAATTCCTCCCTTGGCGCTATGCGTATGGACAACGTCGGGTTTGAATTTTCGGATCACGTTGCGAAGCTCGGCACGTCCCTTGAGATCGCGGATCGGATGGATCGAACGACGCAAATGGTCGAGCTTGCAAATTGGCAACTCCCCTGCCCTCCCCTGGCTCAACAAGTCGCCCTCGGGCCCGACTTCTTTTCCGGTGATCAACAGCACGTCGTCACCGAAATCGTGCATCAGGTCCAGACAATTCAGTAGCGTGTTCTCTTGAGCACCACCAATAATCATTCGAGTAATGACATGAGCAACACGCACGAATTATTTCCTAGCCAGCGAGACGGTTGAGGGATGGTTTAGTTGAGGTGTTTTTTCAGAAACGCATCAATATCGGTTACTACCGTATCCATCCAATCGCTTTGGTTCCAGTGACCATGTTTCGCGCCGTCGTGAACACGAAGCTCGAAAGGGACACCAAGGCTCTTCATCTTTTCACGTGCAGGTTCGTTACGAGCCGGGTTGTCGAGGCTTCCCGTGATGAACAAGGTTGGTGGCATATCCTTGTCGATCGCTTCGTAGGCATCGGCAAGCTTGTACATCTCGGCATTGTCGTCGATCGTTGCGCCGATCCAGTGCACCGCATACGCATTGTCCTTGACGTCATGCGAACGGTCGGCAACGCTGCCCGATGCGGTTTGCAGCGGCCCCGCCATCACAACGACCGCTTGCAGACGTGATTGATCGCCGCTGCTTAGTCCATCGTGATGCAACTTGGCATTGGTGTTGCCCGCGGCCATTAACCCCGCGAGATGTCCGCCCGCGGAACCACCCACCGCGGCGATGCGGTTGGGATCGATGTTCCAATCCGCCGCATGCTGCCGGACGAATGCGGTGGCCGCGTTCGCGTCACGGATCGCGGCAGGAAATTTTGCTTCATAGCCAAGCCGATACTCGATCGCCGCGACGACATAGCCCTTCTTGGCCAGTTGTTTAGCCAAAGCGTGAAACTTGGTCTTGTCGCCTTTGAGCCATCCGCCTCCGTGAACCAGTACGATTCCCGGAAGCGTTGTTGATTCAGCGGCAGTGAGACGAAAGACATCCATCAGCAGTTTACGGCCATTGGTGTTTGCATAAACAACGTTGCGATCGATCGACAACTCCCCTGCCCTGCCCTGATCCGATTGGCCATTCGTGTTGGTGTCTGGTGCGGGCTGCGGCAGCACGCCGTATTGGTTGATTGTTTTGTAGTAGATGCCGCCAAACGTACTGATGAAAAGGGTCCGTCCCTCGCTACCCGCGATAATGACATTGATCGGTCGCTCGGGGGTGGGGATGGTTTCACGCAGGCTTCCATCGGGACCAAACACGCTGACGGCGTTTGCACCGGTGCAATACACGTTGCCCGCCCGATCGATGCACATCCCGTCGCCTCGAAATCCCTCGTCCGTCTCCTTTAACTGAGCAAACGGCGTGGCAGCCATGAACTTTTTGGTTTCATCGATTTGAATCTGGTAAAGTGCACCCGACTTGTGCGATGACACGTACAATGTGGATTCGTCGGGTGACAAGGTGATCCCGTTGGGTGTGTCCAGCTTGTTGGCAACGATCAGCACCTTGCCATCCGCGTCAATGCGGCGAACGATGCCTTCGCCGGTGAAGGTGGCGTAGACGTTGCCGCGTGAATCGACCACCAAATCATTGGGACGTTGATTTTTTTCAAATTGAGCCAGCGTTTCCGTTTTGCCACCGGTGCCCAGGATTGCGATCCGGCTGTTGGCGTTGTCGCTCAAATACAACTTGCCAAGCTGGTAGCACGTTCCAGAGATGGCAAGCGGTTCTTTCACGACGTTTTCGGAAACCACTTGCAACGTTGCCAAATTGATTTTGGCTAAACGTTTGGCTTTGACATCGGGAGCATAAAGCAGATTTCGGC
>NZ_JBFHFD010000329.1:0-9243 GCF_041583735.1 Novipirellula sp. | reverse complement strand
CAGCGGCGTATGGACCGAACCGGTCGATGTCGACTTCGCGACGCTGCAAGGCATTGGGGGATCGTCCAACAACATCGGAGGATTGCTGGACACCGGTGCGGCCATTGTCACGGTGGACGAGCGAGGCCACTATCTCGATGACGTCACCCCCGCCTCGACGCTGCGAGCCCTGGTGACGCCTCGCGGCGGCGAACCACTCGCGGATGACACATTGGATTAGCCGCGTGGTCGCAACCGGCTAACGAAGCCCCGTTTACATCTACATTTCGATAAAATCAACTCGTCCACTACGGTTTCTGCGGGACTCGTTGCCTCGTCCTCTACGGTTTCTGCACGAAAGTCTTGGCGACTTTCGCTACGCATGCAAACGCCGACGCAATTAGAATTTGCGAGGCGTTACTGCTGCTTGCACTCGACTTGGCAAACCTTGGATACGCAAGAAGCCTTCGGCGTCGTCTTGGTCATAGGTTCCGCCGCCTTCCATCGTTGCGATGTCTTCGTCGTACAAGCTGTTGGGGCTGGTACGCGAATCGACGATGATGTTGCCCTTGTAGAGTTTCAGCGTCACGTCACCGGTCACTGGTTTTTGCGATTCACGCATGAACGCCATCAACGCGTCCATCTTTGGCGTGTACCAGAATCCGTAGTAAACCATTTCGGCGACTTCGGGGGCCATGCGATCACGCAAGTGCATCAAGTCACGGTCCATCGACAACTGCTCGATGTACATGTGTGCGTCGTACAACACGGTCATGCCAGGCGATTCGTAAACACCGCGGCTCTTCATCCCGACGAAACGATTTTCGACCATGTCGATGCGGCCGACGCCGTTGCGTCCGGCGATTTCGTTCAGCCCTTCGACCATTTCCAAGGCACTGACGGCTTTTCCGTTCAGCTTGGTTGGCACGCCCGACTCGAATCCGATCGTAACCGACTCGGCTTTGTCCGGAGCTTCTTGAGGGCTGACGCCCATGCCGAAATCAACGATCTCGACACCGTTGACGTCCAACTCTTCGAGCTTGCCCGCTTCGTAGCTGATGTGCAGCACGTTCTCATCGCTGCTGTACGGTTTGGCGGTCGAAGCTTTGACCGGGATGTTCTTTTCGTTGCAGTAGGCGATCAACTCGGTGCGTCCAGGGAACGCGTCGCGGAATTCTTTGATTCGCCAAGGAGCGATCATCTTGATGCTCGGGTCGATCGCATCGGCAGCCAGTTGGAAACGGCATTGGTCGTTGCCCTTGCCTGTTGCCCCGTGAGCGTAGGCGGTCGCACCGACCTCGTGAGCCACATCGATGCACACCTTGCTGATCAAGGGGCGAGCGATCGAGGTGCCGAGCAGATAGATGCCTTCGTATTTGGCTTGCCATCCGAGCACGGGGAAGGCGAAATCACGACACAATTCTTCGCGAACATCGACGATCCGTGACGACTTGGCACCACAGTCGCGGGCTTTTTGCAACGTCGCTTCGCGATCTTCACAAGGTTGTCCGAGGTCGACGTAGACCGCGTGCACCTCATAGCCTTGGTCTTGAAGCCAACCGAGAATGACCGAAGTATCTAAACCGCCCGAGTAAGCAAGTACGCAGCTTTTCATTAGGATGTTATCCACCGAGAATGCAAGAACCGAAGAAACGATGTTCGTCAACGAGCACCAATTTGAATTTTGATTCCCCTGGACTGCAACCGCCCATGCCCCACGACTCTTCGCAGCTTTCGCAATCCGACCGCCCTGCCCTGCCCCAACCGCCGAGCCCGGCGGCTTCAATTTCACCGGAAATTGCCGCATTAATCGCAGGCGTAGCCGCGGGATCCACGTCGGTGGCCGAGGCCATTTCGGCACTTCAAATCGCAAAGATCGGCTCGGCTCAAAATGCTCACTTCGGCAGCGAAGCTGAAAAAACGGCGGTCATCGACGGCGCCACGGTCGATCTCGGGCGACGACGACGGTGCGGTTTCGGTGAAGTGATCTATGGCGAAGGCAAAGATTTCGAACTGATCGCCCGCATCATCGACTCGCAAATCGCAGATGTGCAAACGTCGCTGGTGACCCGCGTCCACCCCGAGATAGCAGAGAAATTAAAATTACGGTTTCCTCACAGCCACCATCATGCACTGGGACGCACCTTCCGTACTCACCTCGCTACCGAAGCCCCCTGCCCTGCCCCGATTGATCCCAACGAACGCTCATTTCATGTTGCCGTGGTCACCGCAGGCAGCACCGATGCGGCGGTGGCAGCCGAGGCGATCGAGACATTGACTTGGATGGGGGTCGCCGTTCGCGTCTTTACCGACATCGGCGTCGCCGGGCCGCAACGTCTAATCCACGCCCTACCCGAGCTTCGAAAAGCGTCCGCTGCCATCGTGATCGCTGGCATGGAAGGTGCCCTGCCCCCCGTGGTCGCGGGCCATTTGTCGATCCCGATCTTCGCGGTCCCCACCAGCGTGGGCTACGGAGCGACGTTGGGCGGATTGACCCCGCTACTGGGCATGCTCAGCAGTTGTGCGGCAAACGTTGCGGTGGTCAACATCGACGCCGGATTCAAAGGGGGCTATTTGGCGGGAACGATCATCCGCCAACTCGAATACGCCCAAGAACATTCGCTCCACAACGAAACTTCGCCCCACAAGGAATCGCCATGAGCCACCCGCCCCCCGCATCGTTTCCCAAACGCGAGCAAGATTCGCATAAAGGCAACTTCGGCCGCGTGCTGTTGTGCGGTGGTTCGCGAGGCATGGCGGGATCGATCGCGTTATCGTCGATCGCGGCGCTACACACAGGGTCGGGCTTGGTTTCCGCCGCGGTTCCCGATCGATGCTTGGAAACCGTTGCCACATTCCATCCCTGCTTGATGACGATCCCCTTGGCGGATGCATCACGAGGCCACTTCGCCACCGCTGCGGCCGATGAACTCGCCTCGCGTCTGGACAGCTTGGATGCAATTGGATGTGGTCCTGGGATGACAACGAACGAGGGATCGATGCAAATCGTTCGCCGGTTGCTGGAGCCCACCAAACTGGCTCGTGTTTTTGACGCTGACGCGCTCAACTGCCTAGCCAAAATGGACTGGGCCGAGCAGGATCCGGTCTCGTCCGCAACCTCGCAATCAAGCAGCGACGTTTCCAACGACATCGTCCTGACGCCTCACCCAGGCGAATTGGGACGATTGACCGGCGTGACGACGAAGGACCGCGACTTACAAATCGAAGCGGCTCAAAAATTAGCGGCCCACCACAATGTCACCATCGTGGTCAAAGGAGGCCCGACAGTCGTGGTCGATGCGACGCAAACCTGGACCAATTCGACGGGCAACCCTGGGATGGCAACGGCGGGCTCAGGCGATGTGTTGACGGGCGTGATCACATCGCTGCTGGGGCAAGGAATGCCGCCTTGGGACGCCGCACGATTGGGGGTTTGGATCCACGGGGCGGCCGGCGATCGAGCCGCTGAGGAATATGGGCAAGCCGGAATGAGTGCATATGAGCTGCTGGTGGAATTACCAAAAGTGATAGCGGCCTTCGATTCCTGAGCAAAGTCAGGCATAATGTCCGATCGCGGTACGGCCGAATGGTGACTCCCCTGCCCTGCCCCGCACTTTGTTCAACGCGACGCCTCCCTTTCCTGACCGATTCTGACACGTGACGAAAATCCTCCCGCTTGCCGAAGTGACTGATGCAGTTCGCGGCGGCGTGATCAGCATCGGGAATTTTGACGGCGTCCATCGAGGCCACGCGGCGTTGATTCGCCAAGCCCGGGAAATGGCCGACCGCATGGCGGGCCCCGTGGTGGCGGTCGTACTGGATCCGCACCCCGCTGCAATCCTGCGTCCCGACCGTGTGCCGCCGAAATTGACCTGGATCGAGCGGCGCGCCGAATTGCTCTCGCAAATTGACACCGACTTTCTGGTGGTCGTGCCAACGAACCAGGCGTTTTTGAACCTTTCGGCCGCACAGTTTTTTGAATCGCTGGTCAAGGAAACCTTGTCGGCCAAAGGCATTGTCGAAGGCCCGAATTTCTTTTTTGGCCGTGGACGCGAAGGCAATATCGAAACGTTGCAAACGCTCTGTGACGAAGCCGAGATCGAATTAGCGATCGCAGATTCGAGCATCGACAACGACGCGATGATCAGCAGCACGCGAATTCGCCAGCAACTCGAAGCGGGCAATCTCGAAGCGGCGGTGCAAATGTTGGGGCATCCCCACCAGATCCGTGGGCGAGTGGTTCGCGGCGATGGACGCGGAGCTGGCATCGGCTTTCCGACTGCCAATCTTAGCGAAATCGACGTCCTCGTCCCCGCTGTTGGCGTTTATGGGGGCTATGCGATCCATGATGGCGGCCGCTATCCCGCAGCGATTCATATCGGCCCCAACCCGACCTTCAATAATCGCAGCGAACGGAAAGTCGAAGTCCATTTGATGGACTACACTGGGGATCTTTACGACCAAACGCTGCAGGTTGACTTTGTCAGTCGAGTGCGCGACATTGCCCGCTTCGAGTCGGCTGACGCCTTGGTCGCTCAGCTGCAATTGGACATCGCCTCGGTGCGAACGTCCCTTGGAAAAATCGAAAACGGCAAAATTGAAAACGCCAAATCCGAAAACAATACGAATCTCAAGTAACCGAAAGTAAAGCCAGATGGGTGTTCAGTGGAAAGCCTTTGTTGATCAGATTAGCCACTACGAATCGTTCGTGCTTGTCAGTCACATTCGCCCCGATTGCGATGCGTTGGGCAGCGAACTGGGGATGGCCGAGGTGCTGCGAACGATTGGCAAAAAAGTGCGAATCATCAACGCTCACCGCACCCCCGCGGCACTGCAATTCCTCGACCCCGCCAGCAACATTGAGGTCTTGGGCGACGATGTGGAAGCCGAAGACATTTCGGCCGATTGCATCATGATTCTCGACACCAGTGCCTGGGCACAGCTCGGTGACATGGGCGATGTCATCCGCAGCTCTCGCGCCGACAAGATCGTGCTAGACCACCACGTGGGCGAAGACGAGCTCGGCGCGACGATGTACAAGGATTACCAAGCCGAAGCGGCCGGCCATCTTGTCGTGCAAGCCGCCGATGCATTGGGCGTTCCATTGACTCGCAGCATGTCAGTTCCCTTGTTCGCCGCAATCGCCACCGACACAGGATGGTTCCGGTTCGGCAGCGTCACGCCTGAAACCTACCGCGTTGTTGCGCGTTTGGTCGACGCGGGCGTCGTTCCTAGCGAAGTCTACTCGGATCTTTACGAGCGTGACACGCTGGGCCGACTGCGTCTTCGCGGGCTGATCTTGTCACGAACGCAATCGGAACTCGACGGTGCACTGATGCACACCCATGTCGAAAAGGAAGACTTTGCCAAAGTCGGCGCTGAACCCAATGACACCGAAGACGCCATCAACTTGACGTTGGCGGTGCAAGGCACCAAGGCAGCGGTGATCTTTGTCGGGCAAATCCGAGGCGGCTTCAAACTGAGCTTCCGCAGCCGATGCGGGATGGACTGCAACGAAGTGGCTCGAAAGTTTGGCGGCGGCGGCCACAAGGCGGCAGCCGGCGGATTTCTCGAAGGTACGCTCGACGACGTTCGCGGACGTGTGTTGCCGGTCGTCATCGAAGCCGTCGAAAAAGCACTCGCGGCCGAGTAAGAAGCTCGCGACCGGTAAGAATCCGGCAGCGATCTGAACAACGCTTGTCCTGGAACTTGTTTCAGAACAAGCGAAAGTCCGCGGCGGATGCTCCCTGCGGCATCACGCTCGCTTCATCAATCAACAAGCCGCTAATCGCGGCTCGGATCGACAACCGGGCCGCTATTTCAAGTAGAAACCGCTGAGTGACCAGCCATCTTTTTCGGTCACAATGTAATTGCCACCTTCGGGAAGGTGCTTTTCGATTTCTGACAGCGGTGGCAGTTTATCGGTCTTGATCGGTTCTACCTCATCCCCGTTTTCGTCTTTGAACACGCGGCGAATGATGGTTGCTAGGATCGTGTCGCTGTCTTTCAGCTTTCCCGTTCGCAGCAATTCGTATTTCACGCGGAGCGAGACACTGGTGCGTGCGATCCGGCTGAGCGAAACACGTTCGGCCCCAAGATCCTTTAGGGCGTCGACGACTCGAACCACCTCAGGCAGCTTGGCAAATCCGCCATCCTGTCCACTGTGAATTCGCTTGGCCGTCTCGATCAACAAATCGGGATGGCTCGAGAACATCAGGTAAGAATTCCCATTCGCTCCGTTTTCATCGACCACCGCAATGGCCCAATGATCCAACAGCGGCGGAGCCTGCTCGACCGTCTCTTCGTCAAATCCCAAGTCGCCGAAGACATCGGCTTCAAAGGAGATATCTGATTCACTGCCACGTTGAACCCGCCACACTTCGACGCCTGGCAACACGTCCAGCTTGCTGGCGTCAGGTTCGACTTCCATCGCCTTACGAACGGCGAGCTTGATCGCATCGGCGTTCTTCAAACGGACCGAAACTAACATTCGCTCCGAGTTTATCTCCGCTGGCAATGTGTTGTCGGTCAACAAGATCACTTCGTCTCCCAAGGCGGGCAAGACATTGTTTTTCAGATCGATTTGCGGCCCGTCGGTATCGTCGCGAATCCCTTCAATCATCGGTGCAAAAATGTCATCGCCAAAGGCTTCGTTGATCATCGATTCGGATGCCCAAAATGCATCCGCGATCTTCAACCGGACCTGGCTTACCGTTCCTGTGTCCTTGCCAACCCAACTTGGAACCGGATCCAAGCCCGCGTTGAAGAAGGACAACATCCTTGCCGCTTTCTCATACTTGCTCGGCTGGTCGGTGGTGGGTGGAGCCAGAACAAAACCGCGATGCAAAATGTCGTAACGGTCACCCGCGATCGCCAAAATGCCGCCAGCCGCCTTGATTGCATCAAAACCTTGGTTTTCCAGCAGCTTCAAAATGTCGACTTGGTTGCCACGATCCACTTGGAAGGTTTCACGCAGAATGCGGCCCATCTGAATTGGGCGAGCAAACCATTCGCCCGCCACCGTGCTGTGCCCTTTGGTGAACGGATCCTGCATCGCTCGACTGGACCGCGTCAGCACGTCACGGAACTCCACAGATTCGCTAATCGAAGGGCTCTTCATTTCACCCGCAATCGCGTCGAGCACTCCCGTGACCACGGTGTCACGATCCGAGGCAATGATGCGTGTATCATCCAGCGTGATGGCGATCTGTTCAATCTTCAGCTGCCCCGGCTTGGGCTTGGTGGTGTAAACGCGAATCGTTTGACCGCGATATTCGACGTCATTGCGAGTTGCCCCGCCGGTCTTCAGATCCTGATCGATCTTATCGACTGCCGCGTCGGCTTTGTTACGGAGCCCGCGGATGTCGGCGATCACGCACATCGAAAAGGGACGTCGTTTGTCTTTCGGGAATGGCAACCAAGCCACGACCGCTTCGCCAGAGGCGATATCGTACAGATCTTGAGGTTTCAGTCCGACGCGGTTGTCGAGCGAATCGAGATAGTTTTCGGCGCGTTCACGCTGAGCATCGATGAAGGGCTGCATCGCTGGATCATCAAACAGCTGCCCAATGTGTGTTTTATCCCACGCACGACAAAAATCAGGCACGTCGGGAACACGAACCAAACCTGCCAACGAATCGGGCAACAGCTTGATCGCGGGCACGTACCCAGCTGCGGCGCCCCCTGCTCCGCCATTCGCTGCGGCGGCATTGGCCCCCACGCCATCGGCCGAGTTTTCAGTCGCATCTTGAGCACGGACCGTGTTGCCACAAAATCCAAGCGTAATGACGAATAAAAACAGGAAGGGAGCGACGCGTGAAGGGGAAGCGTAGGCTAGGCTGTACATTCAGTATCCGGTCTCTAAGACTTCTCTGGGAACAGGAGGTGTGAGCAGCCTGCAAGTCCAGCCGCCCGACAACCCGTATGTTATCGAACTCGATTTCGCCCCGAAACGCCGGCTAGGCAACTTATGAGGACAAAATCGACTCTTTACCGAAATTCTTAGTGAACAGAAATGCGGCAACTCGCTGCAGACATCCCCCCGAAATAGGGCCACAACCCTCATAGACACAGTGTCCCCCCCAAGCAAAGACATCGCTCGAGAAGCGAGCCTTGGCGGTTTGCTTCAGTCACCGTGCAGATCACGCCGAATGCATCGACCGATGCGTCAAAGGAGTGGTTTTCTTAGCGGCGCGGCGCGAGCCGCCCGTGAAATTTCGAACGTTTTACTCGCTGCAACCGGGCAGCTGGCGCTGCACCACTGCCCAAAGTAGATGGCATTGGGCTGGCGCCGGCAGCGGCACCAAAGCAGACAGCAACCACCCCGCCACGGAACTAGTCCGGCTGTTTCGGCTCGTGTGTCTCAAACGTGGTGCGACGACTCTGCTTTGCCCTTCGTGTCACCTCGACCGCTTCGTTGTACAGTACGCGTTGCGACTGAAACGCCCCCTTGCCCTTCTTGTCCGACTGCCCCCGATCGTACAACCCAGTTGGCAGCATTCGCCACGCATTGGTGTTGTCTTTGAAATAGGTTCGCAACACATGCAGCAGCCGTTCGCGGGAGGCGGGGTCCATCACGGGCACAAACAACTCGACACGGCGGTCGAGGTTTCGCGGCATCCAATCCGCACTGCTGATAAAGAGTTCATCATCGCCGCCATGCCGAAAATAGACGATCCGAGCATGCTCGAGGAATCGATCAACGATCGAGATCACTTCGATGTTCTCACTCAATCCCTTCACGCCTGGCTTCAAACAGCAGACGCCACGGATGTTCAAACGAACCCGCACCCCGGCTTGGCTGGCTCGATACAACGCATCAATGACCTGGGTGTCCACCAACGAATTGAGTTTCGCGACGATCTCTCCTTTCTGGCCTTCGAGACAACGCCGCGTCTCGGCTTCGATCAGGTCGAGGATTCGTTTTCGCAGAGTGATCGGCGCCGCGGCCAGCAACTGCAATTGCTGAGGCTGGCTCGCACCGGTCACGGCATTGAAGAACGTGGTCGCATCGGCGCCGAGTGTATCGTTGCATGTCAACAATGACACATCACTATAGATATTCGCGGTCGCCTCGTTGTAATTCCCCGTGCCAAAATGCAGGTAGCGTACGATCCCCTGCGGCTCGCGGCGAACGATAATGCAAACCTTGGCATGCGTCTTTAGCCCACGAATGCCATAGATCACCTGGACGCCGGCCTGTTCCATTTCGCGAGCCCATTCGATATTCCGGGCCTCATCAAAACGTGCCTTTAGCTCCACGAT
>NZ_JBFHFD010000328.1:0-9245 GCF_041583735.1 Novipirellula sp. | reverse complement strand
TTACCAACGCATTCCGATGCCCGAGCGGATGTTTGTCCCAAGTCTCTTTTAACCCGAGACTCGTTAACCCGTGCGGAAATCCGCCGCCAGCGATTGCCGCAAACTCTTTAGCGGACGCGTCGCATGTAGGTCAGGAATTGCTTGTCAAGCTTTTCGAGTGTGGTATCGAACGCCGTTTCGAACATCGCGATCCGTTCGCGTTTGCTCAATTCCACTAGCGGTTTGACTTGGCTGAGCTGCCGCAGGTATTTGACGAATTCTTCTCGCTGCGTCTTGAGTAAAAAATAGGTCAGCGCCCAACCTTCGCCATAAGCATCGGCGGCGGTGGCGGGGCTGCGGAATCGTGAGTCATCGGCAATCAGCGTCGCCAGCGATTCATCGGGCCGGCTCGGTAGATAGCTGTTCCAACGTGCCAGGTTCTTTTGGTTGACGCGTCCAATGCCACGCCAGCCTTTGGAGTTGTGGCGGTCGGGGGATTCAAAGAACATTGCCAAGCCTTCGCTGACCCACATCGGGTTGTCGGCAAAACGCCGCTGCAGCCCACAGTTGTAGGCGAGTTGATGAGTCGCTTCATGAATGATCGTGGCAATATTTCGCTCCCAATTGGGAACGTTGAACGTTGTCATCCGGTTGCTGGCGAGATGGTAATAACCAATCACCGAATTTGCGGATTCGCCAATTTCACCTTTCGCATGTTGCATGAACGAATCGTGATCATCCAACAGCAACGCGACCAAAGGAAATCGTGGTTCGGGCAGATCCCATCGTTGGTTTTTCCAGTAGGAAAAGAAGCCGCGATACAATTGCTCGAACAAACTGCCGACCAACCTCGCATGATTTTCGTCGGTGTTGTGAACGATCAAATAGTTTGCCGTTTGATAGACCGAAAACCCCGCCGGCATCTCCTTCGTCATCCTCTGGATCATCTGCTCGTCACTGATTGGGACGAGAGGTTCAGAGTTGCTCGTTCGCTTGACCAAATTTTCGGGCTGGATCGTCCAGATGCGTCCGTCATCTCCCTGAATCAACAGCCCCCCGTCTTGCGCCTCGAGCAATAACTCGCCCACTACCGTTCGGGTCGCGGCGGTGCCATCGGAATCCGTTCCCTGTTTAAATTCAATCGTCTCAAATGCCAGCAAATTGCCGGTGCAGAGCAAAATTAGGGCAGTGGTGGTGAGCAGAAGTTGAGTAACGGTTTGACGCATCCGTGACATATTCCTTCGAGGAGCTTGACGACGAGCAGCGGGAGCTTGAATTGCGAGCCAATCAAGCGATTCCCAACTCATTGTAGTCGTCACAACGCCAATCTTGCCAGAGAACGACCTCAAGTTACCAATCCCCCCGCTGAAACGCCGGCTTCAACGCAACGCAGTGAAGCATATAGGGGCGGCAAATTACGGTATTTGCGTTTCGTAGCTACGCTCGCCGGCGCGTGGATTGTTGGCGGCAAATGCGAACCTCCACCTTCTGGCGAAGGTCGCTACCAGGAAATCGTTCATGTCGTTGGGTGCCCAGGCTTTGAGCCTGGGAAGCAGTAGTCGCGTTCAGCGAGAATTGCCCAAATCCATCGTCAATTTGGCGGCACTTCAGAAAAGGTGACGCTTGCGTCGTCCTGCTCAAACGCAGAAAACTCGCGTTTCCATTGCCCGGTATTGCTTCCGCTTAGTTCTATCTTTTTCACGCGACCGGCTGCCATCGATGCAATTTCGGGCATTTCGGTAAACCGGCTGATGTTCAGCAAATCGGGAGCGTCACGGTTACTCAACGGCAGATCGGTCAGTGCGAGCTGGGTGACGCGGTTGTTGAAAAGGGAGGCCAGCAGCGACCAGTGGGCGGCGTCCCCGTTGCCGCGGAGCGTTAATTCCGCGTTTTCGAAGGGTGATAACGCCTCCATTGCCTGCATCGTTCGCATGACGTCATAGATCTGCATTGACGCAGCGGTTTGGCCGAGCAACATGAAGCGGCGGCGGATGTGAGTCCGTTTTACGGGATCGCGAGTCCATTCGGTTAACCCTACCCCGCGAGGAGCAACATAGACCGTCGGTATGGTTGCTGAGTCGTCTTGCAACCGTTTCCACTGGTGTGGGGCGGGCGTGACGCCGGGAAGCGTGTCCGGCAAGTGGACGGCCAATCCAGCCGCCACGCGCTGCCATGTTTGTTGGTCCAGTACGACTACGTTTACCGATTTCGCCTCCTTTGATGACTTCGGAGTCACCGCGAACATCGTCAATCGGTAGGGTGACTGCGACGTGTACTCGATCGCCGCCACTTTCATTTCATCAACTTCTCGCTCGGCGATCGTTTTAGTATTGAGTGAATCTGCGACTACGGGCCAACCGCCAAATGTTTTGCTTTTTAATGACGACATCCATTGATCACGCTGTTGCGATGTCACTTTGCTGCGTTTGCCAGCAGTATCGGACGACTCTTTGGGCACGAATGTTTCATGGATTGTGGTCACGCGTTCGTCCGATGGTAATGAATCGAAAACCTTTAGCTGCTGGATGTCAAACAGCGGCGTTGCGGTTTTGTCAATCAGTTCGTTGTCAGCTCGCAGATGGCGATTGAACCAACGAAACGCGTGAATGCGAAGTTCCTGAGTGTCGGTGTGCGGGCCCTCGGTGATGTGTAACCCAATGTTTTTTTCCTGATCGTAAAGCTTGTAGATCGAACGCACTTTGCTGTAGACATCGACCACTCCATCGAGTGGGAAAATCGTGTCCTTATCGGTGTTCGAAATCAACAGCGGACGTGGTGCGATCAGCGCGGCGACCATCGGATAGTCCCAACGATAGGTGTTGACCATGTACATGCAATCGCAATGACCTTCGACACACCCATCGACGACATGATTTTTGAGCGATGTGATGCCGGCAACCGGGACGGCGGCTTTGACGCGTTCGTCCAACGCCGCGATGTACCACGAATAGGCACCGCCTCCGCTGCGACCGGTGACACCGATCCGTTCGCCATCGACTTCGGGACGGGATTGCAAGTAATCCAATGACCGGATGCCGTTCCAAGCTTCCACACCGGCGGGGGTATAGCCGCGGTTATTCCACCACCATGCTCCTTCGCGATACGTGCCGTGATGAATCCCTTCGATTTCGCCTAACTGGATCGTGTCGATGGTTAAGCAGACATAGCCGTTACGAGCGAACCAGCCGCCGTGATATTGGTAGTAGGTTTTGTTGCCATAGCTGATTCCGTCCTTCTTTACTTTGCCATGACCGCAAACGTACAGGATCGCTGGCAGCGGGCCGTCTTGTTTCGCGGGGCGGTAAAGATTGCCCGTCACGTACACTCCGGGCATCGATTGGAATTGGATGTTTTCGACAACCACGTCCTCGGCAGTCGCCGAACCGGTGACCACGGGCGACAGCGGCGTTCGTTCGGGCAGCGGTGAAAGCCCAAGCATCTCATGCAGTTGATCGCGGTAACCTTGACGACGGTCTTCCCAGTCCTCGAGCGTTTTGATTTCTGCAAACGCGGCTGCCGAGATCGTTTCGGTTTCGCGGCGAAAGTACTCGTCAACCCATTGATCGCCGTGGCTTGTATCGACGATCGTCTCGGATGCTGTGTTTTGCGCAGAATCACGCCGATCGTTTGCCGTAACGTGCGACGTGAAAACAAGGATGCCAAGGGCAAACGCAGTGCGAATTTGGAAATGCATGGCGAGTCGGACCAAGGAAGGATGGGATCGAGCGAGACAGCGTGGCTAGACGAGCGTGGGACACTTACCGGAGGAAGTCTATACACCACGCGTCAATTGATTCTAGCAGATCGGAAGCGGGTCAAGGTGTGGATCATTGTGATACCGAGGCCGATGAAGCCCAAATACCACAATGCCAACGCCGCTTCCTGATAACGAGCTCCACTATGCAATAGTCCAAACAAGCGAGTCCCCACGGTCGAAACCCCCGGCGGGGCGACCGGCAACGTGACCGGAACGTCGCCCGAGGCGATGATGCCGGCGGTCAGGATAGCGATCGCTACGCTGCGGGCCATTAATCGGCGGTCGATTTGCCAGATACGGCGGCCAAGACTCAGGTCCAACCGGGCACTGAGCCACACGTGATCGGCAATGCCGTGATACCCCGAACGCAGAATCCAATACGCAATCGTGCTGGCGCGGACCGACATCGCCAACACCGTCGGCAGGATCGTCATCTCATACAAAAAGCGAAAACCGGGGACCGGAGCCTGAAACATTTGGACGATCAGCATCCCGATCAATGGGCCGGGGATACAAAACAGAATCACCGTGCTTGCATCCACCAGGAATTCGAAACGGGAATGTTGGCGTCCGACTGCGGCGAGCGGCCAAGCGACGAGAGTCGCAAAAATGCCAGTGCAAACTCCGAGCATCGTGGTCCATTGATACTCCGCTGAAAACGTTTTCGGAGCGGCAGCCAACTCGTGCACCGCCCGCGAGATCGACCAATGGGCAATCCGCTGATCGCCATCAATGATCACGTCGTGCCCCACCTTGGCCATCAACCCCGTGACCGGCATCACGATCATCAACAAGGTGCAGAACGCTAAAATTGAACATGCGACAATCCCCTCGCCACGCGAAGGTCGCTCGAACAGGGCCGATGGTGTGTGCCCGGCCAAGTGCTCGCCGCGATAGTCCGGTTGTCGCCTGCCGATGCGACGCAGGAGCACGGTGATCATCGCCACTGCAAAACCAAGAGGCAGCGCTGTAGTGGCGGCGATCGAGGTCCGATTGGGATCGACCGCGTACAGCAAATAGAACTGATCGGCGATGGTGCGATATCCATACAGATCCACGACGGTCATTTCGGTCGCGGCAAGCGAAGCGTTCAGGATCGTGGCGGCTAGCACCCACGGCCACGCAAGCGGCAATTGAATCGTCCACCAACAACGCAGCGGTGTGGTGTCAATTGAGGCATTTTCGAGGATCGAAACGGGCACACGCGAAGTCCCGTGCCACGTGGCGATCGCGACGATGGCGGCGCCAAAAATGCTATGGATCCATCCGCAGGCAACCAGGCCTGCGAACCCGCCCCAGGAGCGCGTTGCCGTTTGAGTCAGCGGCAACCAGCCGAACTTTCCTGCCGTTGCTTCCCAGGCAGCCGCGTGCAGGATCATGGGAATGGCAATCGCTGCGATCGCCACCATAATGAACGCCCTGGCGACGGCTCGCCCCGATCTTCCGCTGCGGGCCAGCGTCGCCGCAGCCCAGGCTGCGGGGATGCCAATGCCGAGCGAACCAACGATTGTGACGGTTATGAGCCGCAAAGTCGATAAAAGCGGTTCCCACCAATCCAAAGACAAGATCTCCTGGCAAACAGCGAATGGATTTATATCGTTTCACATTAGAATGGTGTGAATGTAACAAAGTCCCCCTGGCTAGTGGGACTCGTTCGCGTGTTTGAGTGTTTGTCAGCCTCCTTTCTCTCCCTTATCGGCGTTTCGTTTTGTTAATGAAAATCACTGCCATCCCGCAGCTGTATCGCAATTTGAAGCGGTGGCGAGAGATCTTGGCGGTGCTGCGTCGGTATGGTCTGGCCGATTGGCTGAGCCGTTATCAGAGTTTGCCGTTTCGTGATTCGTTCAAAGATTCAAGTGGGGTGCCGCTGTCCCAATATTCCAGCGAAGAACGGGTGCGGATGGCGCTGACCGATCTCGGCCCCACCTTTATTAAGCTAGGCCAGATCTTGGCGGCCCGACCCGATATCGTCGGTCCGCAACTTGGCCACGAGCTCAAACGGTTGCGTGCCGATGTTCAGCCCGATGCGATCGAGAAAGTTCGCGAGACACTCACCATGGAATTGGGCGAACAGTATCTGAGTCAGTTTCAATTCATTGACCCCAAGCCCCTCGCGACCGCATCGATCGGACAAGTCCATCGAGCGACCTTGAACGATGGACGACGTGTCGTAATCAAGGTCCAACGCGCCGATATCGAGCGGACGGTTCGTCAAGACATGGAAGTGCTCGGGGGGCTCGCCCAGCTCGCCGAGCGTGTGGAAGGTTTCGCCGCTTGGGGGCCATGCCAAATGGTCTCCCAAATGTCCACAATGCTGCAGCGTGAACTGGATTTTGGCCGCGAACGACAAAACCTCGAAGTGTTTGCCGAGATGCTTTCATCGCAAAGCACGAAGGTCGTCATTCCCAAACCGGTACGCGAGCTCTGTACCCGCCGCGTGTTGGTAATGGACGAATTGGCAGGTGAGCCGCTTTCCAAAGTGCTTTTGGAGAGCCATCACGGTGGCGTGTTGACGGTCGATGCTTGTTTGGACGGCGAGCGACATCAGCTTTCTGAATCGATCGCCCGCATTTATCTCACGATGATCTTTGATGAAGGCTTGTTTCACGCGGACCCTCACCTCGGAAACCTGTTGTTACTCAGCGACGGACGGTTGGGAATTCTCGACTTTGGAATGGTGGGTCGCATCGACGAAACGCTTCGCGAAAGCATCGAAGAGATGATGGGCTGTATCGCCACCGGCGACCAGAATCGTTTGACCCGGTTGATTCGCCGCATCGGGGATGCCCCTCCGACGCTTGATGAATCATTGCTGGCGATTGACGTCGCCGAGTTCGTGGGGACCTATGGCCGGCAACATTTGAGCGACTTTGATTTGACTGGTGCGCTCAACGAATTGAGCGATATTCTGCATCGGCACGTGATTAAATTGCCCAGCCAATCGGCGCTGCTGTTGAAAATGTTGATTTCGCTCGAAGGAACCCTGCGAGAGCTCGGTGCCGGATTTGATTCGTTGGATATCGTTCATCAATTTGTTCGCAAATCGATGCTGCGACGGTTGAGTCCGCGACGACGAGTACGTCAAGCACGCCGGATCTATCTGGAAGCGGAGCACTTTTTCGAAGTCGTGCCTGACGAAGTGCTGACGCTACTACAACAAGCACGCCGTGGCGAAATGCGGCTGACCTTGGAACATCAACGGATCGGGCCGACGGTGAACCGGATGGTGCTGGGGTTGATGGCCAGTGCGGTCTTCCTAGGATCTTCCCTGCTGTTGGCGATGAAGGTGCCCCCCCTGCTGTTTCCCGAGCAATCGGTGTTGGGCATGAAAGAAATGAGCATCTTCGGCTTGGTGGGCATGATGATGAGCTTTTCCGTGATGATGTGGCTGTTGCTTGCGATCAATCGCAGCGGCCATTTGACCCGCAGCAACGAAGATTAATTGCCATCGCTACAGAATATTTCTTATAATGATGCGTCAACCCACCTGCGCCCCCCAAATCCCACCCTGCGAGTACGAATGATCGAGTTCGTTTTTAATACGAGCACGAATCGGCCTCTTCATGCCGTTCTGCGAATCAGTCGGATCGTTGTCGCGATCTTGTCTCTGTCGGTTTGCGTCGCCGCGGAGGAGGCGTCAAGTGAAGCGAAGTTTCGTGATGGATTAGCGCCATTTCTTCGCACCTACTGTGTTGACTGTCACGATTCGGGCAGCGAGTTATCGTTGGTCGATGACGACTCGGCAGCCAAGATTCAGTCGAATCGAAATATGTGGAAACGGGTGATGGCGCAAGTCCAGCTAGGCAGCATGCCGCCCGAAGACGGCGAGATGATGGACGCGCCGACGCGTCAGCGAATGCTGACCTTGATCGATGAAGTCGCCAACGCCGTTAACTGCGTGCAAAATCCGAATGCAGGAAAGGTGGTTTTGCGTCGATTGAATCGCGTCGAATATCGAAACACGATCAAAGATTTGACGGGCGTTGACTACAAACCGGCTGCTGGATTCCCCGGTGACGACGTGGGATATGGCTTTGACAACATTGGCGATGTGCTTTCGTTGCCACCGATCTTGTTAGAAAAATATCTCGACGCCGCCGAGACGATTTCTGGGGAAACGATTCGCACTCCGCTGCCGCCACGTATCTACGAAGTCGATGTGGCCGCGACGGCGTTGGCCGGAGCGGATAAGTACAAACGTGGTCACCGGATCAGCATGTCCAGCCACGGTTCGGTGACGCTTGAAGTGGAGGCTCCGTTCACCGGACAGTACACGTTGACGCTTTCCGCTGGTGGAGATCAGGGCGGCGATGAACCGGTAAAAATCAAGGTCGATGACGGCAGGAAAAGCCAAGTCGTTGATATTCCTAGTGAAAAGATGGAGAAGTATGAGGTCGAGTTTCGTCTGATCCGCGGCACGCGAAAAATCGAGATCAGCTTTATCAACGATTTTTACGTTGCGGGAAAAATTGATCGCAACTTTCATCTCTATCACGTGCATGTGTTTGCTCAGGAGGAATCGTCGCTGCCGGTTTCCGTGGGGGAGTTGCCGGCGATGCATAAGAAAATCATATTCACACGGCCGAGCAGTAAGATTTCGCCCGAGCAAGCGACTGCACAAGTGTTAGCGCCGTTGGCTAGCCGCGCGTTTCGACGACCGGCAACGAAAAGCGAAGTTTGGCGACTGACCGAACTTGCCTCGCAAGTACGTGCCGATGGAGGAAGTTTTGAAGAATCGATCCAGGTGGCGCTCCAGGCTATTTTGGTGTCGCCGCACTTTTTGTTTAAAGTCGAGCAGCACGCGGCGGCAGATGCATCGGGAGAACTGCCGCTGATAAGCCAGTACGAATTGGCGACCCGGATTTCCTATTTCTTGTGGAGCAGTATGCCCGACGACGAGTTGTTGTCGTTGGCACGTCAGGGCAAGCTCCGCGACCGCCGCGAATTGCTACGCAAAATCGGCGACATGATTGTTGATCCCCGCGCGAATCAATTTATTGAAAACTTTGCCGGGCAATGGCTGCAGCTTCGCAACCTCGACAATGTCGATCCCGACAAGCGTCAATTTCCTGAATTCGATGACGAGATGCGATACTTGATGCGGCGTGAAACGCTGACTTTCGTTGCCGCAGTGATGCGAGGAAACTTGCCTGTGACGGCGCTGCTGGACGCCAAGTTCAGTTATCTGAACGAGGATCTGGCAAAATTCTATGGAGTCAAAGGGGTTACCGGGCCCGAGTTCCGCAAAGTCTCGCTCGAAGGCACTCCGCGCGGTGGATTGTTAACGCACGCAAGTGTGTTGACCGTGACCAGCAATCCGACGCGAACCAGTCCTGTGAAGCGGGGCAAATGGATTCTCGACAACCTACTCAATACGCCGCCGCCTCCTGCACCGCCGAATGTTCCCGAGTTGGACAAAGGGAAATTGAGCGGGACGCTGCGTGAGCGGATGGAGCAGCATCGCGAAAACCCCGCCTGTGCCGCTTGCCACAACATGATGGATCCGCTT
>NZ_JBFHFD010000327.1:0-9250 GCF_041583735.1 Novipirellula sp. | reverse complement strand
GCAGCAGTCGTCGACATGTTGACCGGAAGGGTTTCAAGCGGCATCAAATTAGGCAATTTCGAGGCTTTAGCAGCCTTCGAGAGATTGTCGACGATGCAGTGCGAGGGGTCAACGGCGAATTGATCGCTAAGCCATCGCGGCGCGTGATTTCCAGAGGTAATAAATCGCACGCACAGTCGCGTAGACCGCTATCGCGGTCAGAATGCCAGCGGTGTCCGCCACAAAATCCATCGGGTCGGGCGATCGACCGCGGACGAAACCTTGTGTGTATTCGTCAATCGCGGCGTAGCTCATGCCAATAATCGCAATGATGCTAAAACGTCGAACCAGTCGATCCGACGTGGTCACGTAGCACATCAGCATCCCCAGCCCCCCGAAGGCGGTGAAGTGCATCAGTTTGTCACTAATCTTGGGCGGTGTGATCATCGAGCTCGGGATGTGAGTGAGCACGAAGAGGACCAACCAATAGCCCCCCAGCGCAAAGATCGCTAGCCGGAAGCCAAGGATCGTTTTTTTCGTGATAGACTGCATCGATGTCCCCATGTTGGGATAAGCTGGAGCAGATGACATTAGAAACTCCGTTTTGTTCAAGACAAGGTGTTTCGACAAGGACCGGCGTCGGGCTGAGCGGCTAATGCCGAACTTGCCCCTCTTCCGGGTGTGTTGGCGGTGTCTGATCCTCCATCAACTTTCCCTCTCCATTTTTTCGACAAGGAATCGACGGTGCTAAACCAGCTGCTTTGCAAGCGTTTCGCGATCACAACCCCTGCCAAACTCCACGTTCTCACGCTGACGATTGTCGCATCGACGGTTTTTGTGTTTGCTTCGTCGGAGACGGCTCAGGCCCAATCTGCTGAATCCACCCAGTCCCCTGCAGCGGTTCCATCGGAATCCGCGAGGAAGGATGATGAGGAAACTGCCAGCGAAAAGGCAAACGCAGCGAAGAACTGGAAACCGCTGGAAGGTTCTTGGGTTGCTTGTCAATTTGGGGGTGATGGAGAAGTCGAGATCAAAGGCAATTCGGCCAAAATCGCTTACGGCGACCCGCTGTCGGGGATCCGCTGGGAAGGCGACGTGCTGCGAGAAAACTATGAAATTGCATTGGAAGCGCGTCGCACCGAAGGCTACGACTTCTTTTGCGGTTTGACGTTTCCAGTCGGTGAGTCGAAGGTCAGTCTGATCATGGGCGGGTGGGGCGGCGGGATCCTTGGGATCAGCAACGTCGACGATAACGACGCCAGCCAGAATGCAACAACTCAGTTTCGCAATTTTGACAACGACAAGTGGTACAAGGTGCGTGCTCGTGTGACTGACAATGCCATCGAGTGTTGGATTGATGGCAAAAAGCTGATCGATCAGCCGCGTGAGGGACACGTCTTTGATATTCGTGCCGAGATGGAACAATGCGAGCCGCTGGGGGTTGCCGCGTTTCAATGTGACTCGGAGATTCGCAACATGCGGGTTCGCCGATTGACGGCAGACGATTTGAAGCCGCAGAATCAGGGTAAATCAGACAAGGCAGCTTCCAAGACGGACGCCGCCACAAAAAACGAAACGAAGCAAAACGAAACGAAGCAAAACGAAACGAAGCAAAACGAAACGAAGCAAAAGGAATCGAAGTGAGTGACCGAGAAATGGATTTGAGTGCGTTCGACCCACAGGATGTGGAATTGCAAGCCAAGTTGATGTTCGAGTCCGACTCGTATTGGATGGGCCGTGCGCTCGAATTGGCTTTTCAAGCTGTCGACGCAGACGAAGTTCCGGTCGGCGCGATCATTGTTCGGGATCACTCCATCATCGGGGCAGCATCGAATCAACGTGAAAGCTTGAAAGATCCGACGGCTCACGCCGAAATGATTGCAATCACGCAAGCGGCGGCGGCGGTCGAAGATTGGCGGCTCGAACAGACCACACTCTATGTCACGCTCGAACCTTGCATTATGTGTGCGGGAGCGATTCTGCAGTCCCGGATTCCTCGCGTCGTTTTTGGCGCGAGCGACCCAAAGGCAGGTGCTGTGGCCAGCATGTACCACTTGCTCGAAGACACTCGCTTGAATCATCGCTGTTTGGTCACGTCCGGTGTGATGGCGGATCGCTGTGGCAAAGTGTTGACCGATTTCTTTGCCAGCAAACGCGCCATGGGCAAGAAGTAGCTGCGGGCAAGAAATTGCGGCGCGCTGAAAACCGCGGCGTGGACCGAGTCGCCGCCGCGTGATTGGAGTCCTTAAAAGGTTCAAAAGGGGGCGCGGAGCCGTCGGGGACCTTTTTCGGGACGTCAGCCCGTTGGCAAATTGCCACGAAATAGCGGGAAAGCAATGGCAAAGTGTTCCGGTTTTGCAGATTCTCGGACTTTTGCTGTTTCTAATGCCAAACAAACTAAGCCTTTGCGATCGAGCCAGCCGATACTACCGGTACAACCCGAATTGCTCTCTCGCAAACCGCTGCCACCCTGCTCGTTCATCCTGCTTGGGTAGCTGGTGAGGAGTGAGAGAAGATTTCGGTGCGAACCCGCCAAAGCTTTGCGTTGACGTTGTCAATCAAAGAGGGCGGTCAATAGGCATAGAGTGACGGATGTGTCACTTGACAAACCAAACTTCATGAAGACGGTGGAACACGCGATGTCGGTACGGAAGCTGACGGCAAGCCTGCTCACAACATTAGCGATGCTAGGCGCCATTGCCACAGGAAATGCACAAGACCATGTGCCACCAGCGGACCCGCTAGCGTTCGATCCTGACTTTCAATGGTTCCGGCCTGTCTATGATATGGACTTGGCCGATATGAAGCCAAAGAAGCGGGCCAACACAGGTTGGTTTGCGACTTATGATCGACTGGCTCTGTACGCATCGCGGCCTGAGTTAGAGATTGCTCAAGACGCTGAAACGAAACTCGACCAGGGTTGGGGACATCGCTACGAGATCGGGTACATGTTGCCGGATGTCGAGCACGGTTGGATGTTCACCTTCACTCAACTGAACGGTCCTGGCAAACGAGATGTCTTGGCGACCGAACGTTTGATTCGCTTTGGCGTTGTCCCCGACGACGATGGCGAAAATGGACCGGTCATTCAGGGCGATGGTAACACGCTGGGCTACGACCAACGATTGTATATCGTCGGCGATTCGGTCAACGTCATGGACTTTAACAGCTACGAGCTGAACAAGACCTGGCGGATGGAACCTTATCACTACGGCGGCATCCTCGAACCGTTCGTCGGTTTCCGTTGGGCACGGTTGAACGATTACAACAGCCAGCAGAACTACATCACGACGGCGAATGGTTCGGCACTTCCGGATCCCAACTTCGGCGACGACTACGAACAACTGACCACCAACTCGGTGATCACTGAAAACGAGATCCTGGCGGGGCAGTTTGGTTTCCGCTATGTCAAGTTCCGTGAACGCTTCACCTACTCCGCTGATTTCCGCGGTATGGTCGGTGGCAGTTTGCAAACGGCAAGGTCGCAACGCAACGTCGATACGACCACTGGCATCGGCGATACCCCAGACAACAACTTTTCGTCGCAGACACGTGCTCTGTATGACCGCAACGAAGAATTTGTGATCGGGTTTGATATTCGCGGCGAGTTGGCTTACCAACTGACCAAGGCAATCAAGATTCGTACCGGTGTTCAAGTGATTGACTTGGCGACCGGGATTTGGCGAGGCGGTCCAGTGGACCCAACCGGCACCAACCAAGAGCAAGGCGGTTCACAAGACCAAGATGTTGTGATGGTCGGAGCGACGTTCGGTATCGAACTGAATCGCTAATTCAAAAAGCACACCACGCTATTTATTTAACCGGGACATGTTTATTACATGTCTCGGTTTTTTTATGCGCCCAATGCGATGATCCGTAGGAGTGCTTCCGGCTCATAAATATGACAACTCGACGCGTAAGCGAGGGAAATTTGTTCTTGATGCGGTCCCTTGCTGACGCGTCGGGTTGGGATCGTGATTGCGCAGCGACCCTGGACTCTCGAAGTTCTTTAACCCGGCCGGCGTGACGGTCGGATACAAAGAATTGACGGACTCTCGGTAGCGAGCTAATATTGCTTCTATGTCCCACCTTGCCCTTCCTGCCGCTGGCCCCCTCCACCACGTTGCTGTGAAATCAGTTGCGGTCCGTGGTTTGCGTCTCGCCGTGTTGGTCTGGTTGGTGCTTTCGCAATTCCCAATGCCAGTGGTGCACTCGCACGAAACCTTGCGTGACAGTTCGCTCATCTCGCATCTAGCGCGGCATCATCAAATCAGTGACCCGATATCCCCCCTGGACTCTCCTTCGCTAAGCGATCGGGCGTCCCAGGATTTGCATTGGCATCTGTTTTTGCCATCTGATTTTTTGGCGCGCTGTGCTGACGAAATGAATGGTCCTCATTCGGCTTCGTTCTCACCGCTGGGACTTTGGGGGGACGATGGGGATTCCGTGGTGGATCTCGATTCGGCAAGCGTGTGGAGTTCGCTGCACGCCGATGCAATGAGCCACTGGGTAGCGGTTCGCAATCCTGGGGTTGTTGTACCGCCAGCGAGTGAAACTCTGCCAAGTCATTCTTTTACGCAAACGTATCTAAACGTGCCTCTATGCACACTTGTTTGCGTCATGCGGACCTAGTTCGTCCCGCTCTCTCTCGGTAAGCGTCCGCTGGCTTGCGCACTCGCGTGCGCATGATTATCGGTTCGCGTGTCGTTGTTGGCACCCAAGAGCTATGGCCCTCAGCACCACTCATTCTTCTCCGCACTCCGTCTTTGGATCGTTTCAAGGACACTTTGGCGAATACGAACTATGCATAAGAAATTGCTTTACGCGCTCGGAATATGCGCTCTCATTGTCAGTGTCACATTTTTTCTCTGGCCGAGGTCCGAGCATCCAAGTGTGGAATCGGTCGATCTTGCTTCGGCCGAGGTTGATTCGGCGAACACTTCCGCTGCGGAAATTCGCACGGTCAAATTGCCGCCGCCCAAAATCGCCTCTGCCGCAATCGAAGTCGAAGCGGTTAAACGCAGACCGTTGCAACCGACGTGCACGCTGCCCGGTCGGCTGGACTATGACCAAAACCGTCACGTCTCGATCCATTCTGCATGTGAGGGAATTCTGACCGAGATCCTGGTGCAACCTGGCAACGAGGTCACTCGCGGCCAAGTCGTCGCCCGCATCAGTAGCCCCGAAGTCGGCCAAGCCCGCAGCGAGGTTCAATCAAGATTGGCAAGTCTGCAGCTAGCCGTGAACGAACAAAAACGCAATTCGGAAATATGCAGCGGCGTCGAAGAGCTAGTGGCACTGATTCGCGCCGGAGAATCGCCTGAAAACCTCGTAACCCGATTGGCGACTGAGACTTTGGGGGATTATGGACGCACGTTGATCGAAGCGTATGCGCGAAAACGTTCGGCGATCGCGATTGCCGATGGATCTCGCGAAGCCGCAGATGTCGGTGCGATTGCGGGACGGATCCAGACCGAACGCGAGCGAGAAAGGCAAACCGCTGATGCCGCGCTTACGTCGCTGATGGAGCAGGCGTTGTTTGATGTGGGGCAACAATGCAAACAGTCGACTGCCGCCGCCGAAGCCGCGCAACGAGAGGTCGATATTGCGCTTCAGCGGCTCAATGCCCTGCTTGGACCTGCGGCTCCTGTGGTGACGCAAGCGTCGTTCAGCAAAGTGAAAAAGGATACGCTTTCGAACGTTGATCTTGTTTCGCCAATCGACGGTACGGTCGAGGAACGGTTGCTAACCGCGACCGAGCGTGTTTCGATCGGCGTGCCGATCTTTACGATCGCGGACACCACACACTTATGGGCTGAAGCCGATATTCGGCAAAGTGATTGGAATGCAATCACCATCGGACTCGGACAAATCGTAACGATTACGGCGCCCGCGATTGCGAACTTTTCATTCGAAGGCGAAGTGATTGTGGTGGGGCGGCGAGTGAATTTGGCGACTGGGGCAGCGCCGCTGGTCGCTCAGATCACATCCTCGGACACTCGGTTGCGTCCAGGAATGTTCATTCGCATGACCGTCCCGACGGCAGAGTCACGCGACGTGATTGCGGTGCCGACCAAGGCGGTGGTGGTGCACGAAAATCAAACGTTTGTGTTTGTCGCAGACAGTGATACCGAATTTCGACGCGTGGATGTCGCGACAGGCGAACAGCAGAACGAGATGACCGAAATCACTTCGGGGTTAAAAGTCGGCGATCAGGTCGTGGTCGAAGGCGTTTTTAAACTGAAGAGCGAAATTCTTCTTGCCGGCGAGGAGGAATAAGCAAATGTTACAAAAACTGATTGAATTCTGTCTCGAGAATCGCTTCATCGTCCTCGCCGTTACCTTTTTGATGGCTGCCGCGGGCGTGAAAAGTGCGATCGAATTGCCGATCGACGCGGTTCCCGATATGACCAATGTCCAAGTTGCGGTGATCACCGACGCCGGTTCGTTGTCACCGGTCGAAGTGGAACAATACATCACCTATCCAGTCGAATCGACCATGGGCGGATTGCCCAACGTCGAAGAGGTCCGCAGCGTATCGAAGTTCGGCATCTCCGTCGTTACGATTGTTTTTGACGAGGGCACCGATATCTATTTCGCTCGCCAAGTCGTCACCGAGCGTCTGCCGACCGCCGCTGCGGCAATCCCGCCAGGCTATGGGACTCCTGAATTGGGGCCGTTGACCACGGCGCTGGGCGAGATCTTGCAGTTCGAGGTGCGCGGCGATGGCTACACGCCGATGCAATTGCGGACAATGTTAGAGTGGGAGATCGCACCCAAGCTGCGGGAAGTACGCGGCGTGACCGAGATCAATACGCACGGCGGTTTCTACAAAACATTCGAGATCCGCCCCAACCCCGATGCCCTTGTTAGTAACAATGTCACACTCAGTGATCTGTTCAGCCGTGTCGAAGAGAACAATGGTTCGACCGGCGGCGGTTATGTCGTTTACCACGACGAGCAGCGGTTCATCCGGGGGGAGGCGTTGCTAAAAGACGTCGACGAAATTCGCAGCATCGTGGTTCGTCGTAACGAGGATGGGGTACCGATTCTGTTGTCCGATATCGCCGAGGTCGAAATCGCTCCGATGACACGGCAAGGTGCCGTCACGCGTGATGGACGTGGCGAAGCAGTCACGGGGTTGGTGATGATGTTGATCGGCGAAAATTCGCGTGAAGTCGTCGAGCGAGTCAAGACGCGGATCGATGAGATTATGCCAACGCTGGCACCCGGCGTGAGGCTCGAAATCACCTATGACCGATCTGCGTTGATTGGCCGGACACTAAAAACCGTGATGAAAAATCTGATCGAAGGCGGCTTGTTGGTCATCTTGGTGCTGCTAGTGATGTTGGGCAGCTTTCGAGCCGGGTTTATCGTCGCGTTGGCGATCCCGTTGTCGATGTTGTTCGCGGCGAACTTGATGTACGCCACGGCGATTTCGGCAAGTTTGATGAGTTTAGGTGCCATCGACTTTGGGTTGATCGTCGATTCGTCGGTAATCATGATCGAAAATTGTATGCACAAACTTTCGCACAACGTGGGCAATGCTCGAAAGCGTGTCGAAGTGATTCGTGACGCGTGTATCGAAGTGCGTAAACCGACGATGTTCGGAGAACTGATTATCGCGGTGGTGTACGTCCCGGTGCTGTTGCTCGAAGGGACCGAAGGGAAATTGTTTCGGCCGATGGCGATGACGGTTTTGTTTGCATTATTTGGATCGTTGATTCTATCGATGACGTTGATGCCAACCCTTGCTGCGATCGCGCTGCCGAGGAATCTGACCGACAAAGATGTCTTCTTTGTTCGCTGGGTCAAATGGATTTATCGGCCGCTAGTCCATCGTGCCATCGCGGTTCCGGCATTGACCGCGCTGATCGCATTGAGCGTGTTTGGCGTCAGCGTGCCAGTGGCAATGCGATTGGGAGCCGAGTTCATGCCACGGCTCGAAGAAGGCGACTTGCTGGTCGAAGCAGTGCGTTTGCCCAGTGCAACGATCGAAGGTGCAACGGAAATGAGCACCGAGATCGAGACAATTTTGATGGAGTTTCCCGAAGTCAAAACCGTCTTTTGCAAAACCGGACGTCCGGAAATTGCAAACGATGTAATGGGAGTTCACCAGACCGATGTGTGGGTGATTTTGAAACCGCATGACCAATGGCGCGAAGGCATCACACGCGATGATTTGATCGCCGAGATGGACGAACAACTTAACGGCCGAGTCGCCGGAGTTGCATTTGGGTTTACTCAACCGATCGAGATGCGAGTCGACGAGTTGGTCGCAGGGGTCAAATCCGATGTCGCGGTGTTGCTGTACGGAAACGACTTGGACGTATTGGCCAAGAAATCCAAGGAAATCGAAAGCGTCTTGAAGATGATTCCGGGTTCCGCGGATGTGCGTGCCGATTATCAAGCCAATTTACAAACGTGGTCGATACGTCCCAACCGCGAAGCGTTGGCACGATACGGAATCAACGCCTCGAAAGTTTTGGGGGCGATCGAATCGTTGGGCGGACGCAATGTTGGCACGATCATCGATGGTCGAGCCCGCTATCCGATCTTGGTGCGGATCCCCGAAGAATGGCGCAAAGACGAAGCATTGCTGCGGCAATTGCCCGTCGATTCGGTCGGCGGACGGATTGTGCCGCTAGGCGAATTGGCCGATCTGAAACTCGAGGAAACGCCTCCGTCGGTCGAGCACGACAACGTGCGACGACGAACCTTTGTCGCTGCCAACGTTCGCGGCCGAGACGTTGCCAGTTTTGTCGGTGATGCAAAACGGGCCGTGGCCGAACAAGTCGATCTGCCTGTGGGGTATGAGATTCGTTGGGGAGGTGATTTTGAGAACCTGCAGTCCGCCAGTCGTCGCTTGCTCGTGATCACTCCAATTGTGTTGCTGCTGATCTTCCTGCTGTTGCACACCTCGTTCCATAGTGTGTCGTTGGCGATGTTGATCTTTATGGCCGTGCCGATGGCGGCCAGCGGCGGGATCTTTGCACTGGCGCTGCGTGACATGCCGTTTAGTATTTCAGCCGGTGTCGGTTTTATCGCACTGTTCGGTGTCGCCGTGCTGAACGGTTTGGTCTGGGTGAGTGCGGCGGAAAATGCCCGCTTGGCTGGTTTGCCGATGGGTCAAGTCACCGAGCAAACGGCACTGAATCGTTTGCGGCCCGTATTGATGACCGCCTTGGTGGCCAGTTTCGGATTTATTCCGATGGCGTTTTCGACCAGCGATGGTGCCGAGATGCAGCGACCACTGGCCACCGTGGTGATC
>NZ_JBFHFD010000326.1:0-9263 GCF_041583735.1 Novipirellula sp. | reverse complement strand
CGACGATCCTCGCAAAGCCGAAGAAGAAGCGAAGCGGATTCGCATGAAAGAGGACGCAGCCGAAGCGGACGAAGAGGCCGATGACACCGCCCCTGAAAAGCTGGATCCACGCAGTTTCCCCGCCAAGCCGGTTTGGCAGCGGATGATCATCATCAGCGCCGGTGTCGTGATGAACTTGATCACCGGCGTGTTGTTTGCCGCGATCGCGTACGGCTACGGCGTCACCTACAACCCGTCGATCATCGGCGGCGTGACCCCAGGCGGCCCAGCGTGGCAGGCTGGCATTGAACCCGGCGGGCAAGTCGTGTCCGTTGGCGGTTTGACCGACGACCAAATGCATTTCCGTGAAATGCGAATGGCGATTTTGACCGAAGGGTTGGATAACCCCGAAAAGCCCATCAGCTTGTCGATTCGCTATGACGAAGGGGTTCGAAAATACAACCTAAAAACGGCGTCTCACCCCGAAAACTCGGACGTGCGGATGATCGGGATCGTCAGCCCCACCTCGCTTGAACTCAGCTCGAAAACCGTCGCGATGCCTGGCAGTATCGCCGCCACCGTGCTGACCGGAGACGATGCAGGCTCGAAAATCGTTGCGTATGACGGAAAGAAAATCAATAACGAGCTGATCGTTCCCTCGACGCCGTTTTTCAATTACCTGTACTCCAATCCGACCAAAACCATTTCATTGACGCTCGAGCGAGTCGATGGCAGCGAGCACAAAGTCGACTTGCCGCCCCAGCAAGCGAAAATGCTTGGCGTTCGTTGGGCGATCAGCCCGATCACCGGGTTGGTCGACGAAGGGGTTGCCGCGAAGGCAGGCGTCCAAGTCGGCGATGTGATCACCGCGATCAACGGCGACACCGAGATCGACGCTTACAAGTTGCCACTGGAACTGATTTCGACGAAACAGCCGATTACGATGACGCTGCAGCGTGGCGAAGGGGACGAAGCCCGTACGATCGAGGTCGAACTAGCCCCGCAAGATACGCTGCAAACCCACGCTCCGGACTCGCAAATTTCGGGCGAAATTGCGATCAACCGCTTTGGATTTTCCTATCGCCCGCTGCCCACCGTGGCAAGCGTGTTGCCCAATTTGTTGGCTGGGGATGCATCGGACTCCGAGCTGGAATTGCAGCCCGGGGACGAAATCCAAGAGGTTCGCTTGATCACCCCCGACAGCGAACTGATGTCGCCGTTACAGGATGCCGAATTCGAGCCCTTGGTCGCTCAATTACGTAAAGGCTGGGAAAAAGACGGCCCTACCCCATGGGGCTCGCTGATCGAAACGATCCAGTACCTACCCGAAGGCACGCAGCTGCAAGTGCTGGCGACGCGATCCCCGAAAGGCCGTGTGATCGAAACGCAGGTCGCAGTGCAACAAGACGACCGAGTCTGGTTCGAGCGTGGGCTGGGACTCACCGCCAGCGAATCGATTCAACGAGCAAGCTCGGTGACCGGCGCACTTTCGCTGGGACTCCGCGAAGCCGAACGCCGCTTGCGAGACGTCTTCCGCTTTTTGCGAATGGCAACACAAGGACGAGTAAAAATGCGTCACGTGGGTGGCCCATTGGCGATCATGGACTTGGCAAAACAGGAAGCCGAGCGAGGCATCTCGCCTCAATTGCTGTTCCTGACGATGTTAAGCATGAACCTTGCCATCCTGAACTTCCTGCCGATTCCTGCACTTGACGGCGGCCACATGATGTTCTTGATCGCCGAAGCGATTCGAGGCAAGAAGCTAAACGAGCAACTCGAAATGCGGCTAACCATGGCAGGCGTCTTGATGATTCTGCTGCTAATGGTGGTGGTGTTTGCGAACGACATTCTGCGTTTGCTGTAACTCGGCTTGCGAAGTTTTGGCCAACACGGTGAAGCCTCTTCTGGTAGCTACCTTCGCCAGAAGGTGGTGATTCGCGTTGGACGCCCACCATCCACGCTCTGGCGAGCGCAGCTACGAAACGCAAATGCCGATACGAGACAGCATTCAAGACGAACAGATCGTCGCTTACGAAGCGGCGATTGCTGAACTCGCCGCGACAACGCCAGCAGGCTCCGACGTCAAGGTCGTCAAACGACTTCGTCACCAATTTGGCAGCGACGCGTTTTACGAATTGATTGCGATTGCAAGGCTGCAACGCAAAGCTCGCCAAAAACTGGGTGAGGGTGTTTGGTGGGCGACCGACCGTGCGTTGCAACAAGCAACCGCGTGGCAGGTGGCAAAGCTAAAATCAAGCTGGTTCGGCGATCACTTGGTGTTCGATCTGTGCTGCGGCATCGGTGGCGACGCCTTAGAATTAGCCCGCCGCGGTGAGTCCCATGGAGGCGTGGTTGCGGTCGACATGGATCCGGTGATCCAGCAATACACTGAGGCAAATCTTCGCAAAGTGGTGCCCGCTGTCTCAGCCACGGCGGCAACGATCCAAACCGTATGCGAAGACGTGCTGAAAATCGAGATTCCCGCGAATGCCGCGATCCATCTCGATCCCGATCGACGCGCCGACGGCAAACGGACCACACGTCCCGAAGACTATCAACCTTCGCTCTCGCAAATCTTGCCGCGGATCGAAGCGGCGCCGGCCGCGATCATTAAATTAGCACCGGCAGCCAAGACCGAGCTCGATGATCGCATCCATCGAGCATGGATTTCGCTCTCGGGCGGCGTGCGCGAGCAATCGCTGATTTTCGGCGACGCATTGCAGCGGGCCGGATTCCATCCGGGTTCGGTTTCCGCCTTTGCGGTCCGCAGCGACGGAAACTACTCGCGGTTTGACTCGAGCGACACGCCGTCGGGTGAACTGGATTCAATCCGTGTGGCCTCGGCCAAGTCGCCGGGGCAATGGATCATTGACCCCGACGCGGCGGTCCGCGCTGCGGGGCTGACCGAGTACTTTGCTCGCACCTACGGACTGAAAACGCTCGGCGGCCCCACTGGATTTTTGACCAGCGAGGATGAAATCGACGACGCTCGCATGGAAAAAATCCGCGAGATCGCGTCGATTGGCGAAGTTATTTGGTCGGGAAGTTGCGACGAACGAAAACTTCGTCGCGAACTCCGGCAACGCAATCAGTATGCCGAAAAGATCAAGGTGCGGGGCAGCGGGCACGACCCCGCCGTGCTCCGCAAACGGCTGCGTCCGTGTGGGGAAACGCCGATTGGGTTATGGATCGGAAGGGCAGAAAAGGGCGTTTTTGCGGCATTTACGCATTAGACCGACGCTGCCCCTGCCCACGCCTAAGACGTGTAGGCAAAGGAACAAGGGCGGCTTGCATGCCGCTTCCTAGCAGCTCAAACACGACCACAATGGTGTGACGTTTGCGGTCGCGGTTGGCGACAAAAATCGTTGCGATAGGCGTATCCGCCCGCGACCGACAAGATTCGCCAAGAAATGCTTGTGCCAAACGCCCTCTTTGGGCTTGCGTGAGGAAGCGAAACCCGCATACTTACGCGCTTCCTCCGGCCGCGCCCGTTTTGATACGATCCGGCCTTCGGGGGCTGTGGAGCCGGCGTTCGGCGTTTACCGAAATTTATTGATGAATCACAATTTGACTGGAAGGTTGATCCAGCCATGACAGACGTATTGCAGGTCGAGAAGCGTGAGCGAACAGGCTCCGCTGCCACTCGGCGTTTGCGTCAGAGCGGTCGAATCCCCGCTGTATTGTACGGACACGGCGAAGCGACTGAGTCGCTATCGGTCCCATCGGACGAAGTCAAAGCCCTCTTGCGCCATCACGGCAAGACGGTTGAGCTCGCCGGTGCAATCAAAGAAACCGCGATGGTTTGCGCGATGCAGTGGGATCCCTTGGGGATCGAAGTGCTGCACCTTGACTTGATGCGTGTCAATTTGTCCGAAAAAGTGGACGTGACCGTTTCCATTCATGTGCACGGCGATCCCGTGGGTGTTCGTGAAGGCGGCATCCTGTTGGAAAACCATCATGAAGTCGAAATCCGCTGCTCGGCTGGCGATATTCCTGAGAACATTGGACTGAACGTTTCCGATCTTCACCTCGGTCAATCGCTGACCGCTGGCGATTTGGAACTGCCCGCCGGCGTGGAACTCGTCACCCCCGCAGACACCGTGGTTGCTCACGTTGAAGAGCCGCGTGCAATGAAGGCCGAAGATGACTCGGCAGAAAGTGCGAGCGAGCCGGATGTGATCGCCAAGGGCGGACCAAAGGACGAGGAAGACTAAAGTCAGTTCACACTGACTCATCGATCCACTGCCATGAAATTGATCGTCGGCCTAGGAAATCCTGGGCAGAAATACGAACAAACTCGACACAACGTCGGCTTCATGGCAGCGGACAAAATCGCGGCATTGATCTCTGCCAGCCCTTCGAAAGTTCGCTTCGAGGGGCTCTGGGCTGAAGGAAATTACCGCGGCGAAAAACTCGCGATTTTATGGCCACAGACGTTCATGAACGCCAGTGGCAAAAGCGTGAGAAAAGCAATTGATTTTTTCAAACTGACCCCCGAAGAAATCGTGGTGATCTGCGACGATTTAAACCTTCCCTGTGGACGTCTGAGGCTGAAAGCCACAGGGTCCTCCGGAGGCCAAAAGGGGTTGGCGGACATCATCCGGCATCTTGGATCCGAGTCGTTTCCGCGACTCAAGATCGGGATCGACCGGCCTCCCGAAGGATGGGAAGTCGTCGATTACGTGCTGGGTAAGTTCAACAAAAGCGAACAGCCAACGATCGATGAAGCGACAACCCGAGCTGCCTATGCCTCACTGGACTGGGCAACCCACGGGATTACGCAAACCATGACTGAGTACAACGGAGCGGTGCCGGCCAAGCCAAAAGGCAAGACCAAGCCACCCCAATAACCTTGCAAGCCCCTAGTGTTGCAGGCCCTTTGCGGGATTCAGTAAGCGAGTAAGAAGTTCACCCCAATGCGTTAACGAGACTGACGTTGCGAAACGACGGTCCGAACCCAACGCTGCGGACCCCGAATGCGGAAATGCGATACGGTGCTGGGCAAAATCACACCGCCTCGATAACATACCGCTTCAAAACAGAGATTTTTCCGAAACAGCGCTGCGTTCAACGCAACCAATCAGACCGTAGAGAGACGATAAAACCGTGGCGAAAAACACTTACGAAACGCTATTCATCCTCGATAGCAACCAATACGCTCGCGATCCAGGCGGCGTCAGCAAGCAGATCGAACAAATCATCACCGAAAACGAAGGCAACGTGCTCGTTAGCCGGATGTGGATGGAACAACGACTCGCCTACCCTATCGATAAGCACCAAAAAGGTACTTACTGGTTGACGTACTTCGAAATCGAAGGCGAGCAACTCGTCAAGATCGAGCGAGCGTTCCAACTGTGCGAACCCATCTTGCGTGAATTGACTCTCAAGCTGGATCCTCGCTTGGTTGAGCCAATGCTTGCAAATGCTCGTGGAGAAACCTTCACGCTTTCGAATCGCAGCGAAGAAGAGACGGACGATTCCGACGACAACAGTTCGGATGACGCCAACGCAGAAGACGATTCGGTCGTAAGCTCCGAAGCCTAGTATTTGCTCACCAGCGGCTGCAGCGGTAGGATGGCGAATAGGTGCATTTTTTGCATCTTTAAAGCGTCCCAGAAGCATGGCCAGCAGCGTGACGCAACGTAGGAAGCAAAAACATTTCGACATTTAAAATGTTTCGGGGAAAATCATGGCAAGCTACAACCGCGTCGTTCTTGTAGGCAACATCACGCGTGACATCGAACTGAAGTACACCCAAGGGGGTACCGCGGTGACCGAAATCACGATTGCTGTGAACGACCGCCGAAAGTCAGCTACCGGAGAATGGGTCGAGGAAACGACATTCGTTGATGTGACACTTTGGGGGCGAACCGCAGAAGTCGCAAGCGAATACCTGAGCAAGGGTTCACCGATCCTTGTCGAAGGCCGACTGAAACTTGACATGTGGGAAACCGATGGCCAAAAACGCAGCAAGCTGCGGGTGATCGGAGAACGGATGCAGATGCTCAGCGGTGGCGGTGGCGGAGGCGGCGGAGAATCGCGGCAACGAAGCCAACCACAGCGACGCGACACGGTCCAAGAAAGCAGCTACGACTCGCACGACTACCAAGATTCACACGCGTCTCGCGATCCCCAACCCCGGCCGACGGGCAACCCCGCGGGGCAACGAGAAGCACAACCGACCGGCAACGGCCCCGGTTACGACGATCCCGACATCCCGTTCTAACCTGAACGGCCCCTAAGTACCCATCAATCCATCCATACACACCACCTATTTGTTCACTCGAGTTTTGTGATGCCGAAACCAAAGACTAGCACGGGTCGATCGTTCAAGCGACCATTTAAACGTTTGCCCAAAGGCGCTAACGGTGGCATTCAGCTACTATTGATCCACAATGTCGAGCACCTCGGCAAGCAAGGCGACATCGTCGAAGTCAAATCGGGCTACGCGTTGAACTATTTGCTGCCGCAAGGACTTGCCACCGTTGCGACCGACCATCACAAGCGAATGGTTGAGAAGCATCGCGAAAAATTGCGTGCTATCGAACTCGAAAAGCTGAAGAGCTACCGCGACATGGCGGACGAGCTTGGCAAGCAATCGATCACGATCGAAGCCAACGCCAACGACGAAGGCCATTTGTACGGCAGCGTCGGCGCCCACGAGATCGTCGATGCCCTCAAGGGTGCTGGATTCACTTTGGCCCAAGACCAAATCCGTTTGGAAGGCCCGCTAAAGGAATTGGGCTTGTACACGGTCAAGGTTCACTTGCACAGCGAAGTCGACGCGGCACTGAAGGTTTGGGTTGTCCCAACCGTGGTGACCGAAGAAGTCTAATTTTTGCTTGATAAAATCAAGACGGCGGGCTTTCGGCATCGCCGTCCTGTTTACTATCATCATCGGATCACGTCGGGGCTGTGGCGGAACTGGCAGACGCGCTGGATTTAGGATCCAGTTCCTTTACTGGAGTGCAGGTTCGATTCCTGTCAGCCCTACTGATTTAAAAACAGCGGCGGTGTGCATCAGTCACATCGCCGCTGTTTTCGTTTTGCTCCCCTCTGGCTTTCCCGTGCCCTCGGCGTCGGCACTCACCAAGTGGTTGGGGTGTTGACATTGGGCGACCGATCTTTGTTTGGCGTCGCCGCCGCAACGAAGTTGCGGCTGAAACAGGCCTCAAGATTACTAAATCGGTACCGCCCTAGCGCAAACGGCAATCACGGCGAAATCGCCCAACTCAACGCAGTGATTAGCTTCAAATTCGTTAGCACTCATTGACCTTAGGTCAAATGGGAAATAAAGTTTCCCCGTAAAAGGCGTTGTTATTCGTGGTTTAGGGCCGCCAATGCCTTATTGTTTGGGACCGCTCAAAGATGTTTCGGGCTCCCCTTTTGATCTGTTTTTAATCTCTCACTTACAAACCACGACGGTTCCTTCAGAGACTTACTATGGCAAAGAAAGCTGGCTCAGCTGATAAGATGGTTTACTACTTCGGTAAGACAAAAACCGAAGGCCGTGGCTCAAGCAAAGCAATCTTGGGCGGCAAGGGTTTGAACCTTGCTGAAATGACCGCGATTGGTCTTCCGGTTCCTCCCGGATTTACGATCACCACCGCAGTATGCGATGCGTACTACAAGTCCGGCGAAAAGATGCCCAAGGGCTTGATGGACGAAGTTAACGAGGCTGTCAAAACACTCGAAAAAGAACTGGGCAAAAAGTTCGGTGACGATGCGAACCCATTGCTTGTCAGCGTTCGCTCGGGTGCAGCCGTCAGCATGCCAGGAATGATGAACACCATCCTGAACCTTGGCTTGAACGACGCGGCCACCGAAGGTCTCGCCAAAGCGACCAAGAACGAACGATTCGCTTACGACGCTTACCGCCGTTTGATCAACATGTTCGGGGATGTGGTGATGGGCATGGACCATCATCAATTCGAAAAAGCGTTTGACGAAATCAAGAAGAAGTACAAAGTCAGCGAAGACACCGAAGTTCCCGCCGAAGGTTTGAAGCAACTTTGCGAATCCTACAAAGCGGTTTACAAAAAGTCGACTGGCGAAGATTTCCCACAAGACCCGATCAAGCAGCTTGAACTTTCGATCATGGCTGTGTTCGGATCGTGGAACACCGCCCGCGCCGTTCGCTACCGTGAAATCGAAGGTATCCGTGGCTTGCTCGGAACCGCGGTCAACGTTCAATCGATGGTTTATGGGAACATGGGCGACGATTCGGGAACCGGCGTTGCATTCACTCGTAACCCCAACACCGGCGAAAACAAATTCTTCGGTGAGTTCTTAATCAATGCACAGGGCGAAGACGTTGTCGCCGGTATCCGCACCCCACAACCGGTTGCGGAAATGCCTAAGTGGAACCGAGCGGTTCACAAAGAACTGATCGCGATCAAGAAAACGCTCGAAGATCACTACGCTGAAATGCAGGACATCGAGTTCACGATCGAGCGTGGCACGCTGTACATGCTGCAAACCCGTACTGGCAAACGCACCGGAGTCGCGGCAGTCAAGATTGCTTGCGACATGGTCAAGGAAAAATTGATCGATCAAAAGACCGCCGTCTTGCGTGTTCCCGCGAACGACTTGACTCAATTGTTGCTGCCTAGCTTCAAGCCGACCGCGCGTAACGCTGCGGACGTTTTGACCCGCGGCCTGCCTGCCTCGCCAGGGGCATCGGTCGGTAAGTTGGCGTTCAGTGCCGAAGAAGCACGTGAACGAGCCGACGCGGGCGAAAAGGTGATCTTGGTTCGTAAAGAAACCAGCCCCGAAGACGTCGACGGCATGAACGCTGCTGCGGGCATTTTGACCAGCACCGGCGGGATGACCAGCCACGCGGCGGTCGTCGCTCGCGGTTGGGGCAAGTGCTGTGTTGCCGGTGCCGGCGAAGTGGAAATCAACGAAAAGACCAAGAAGATCAAAGTCGGCGGACGCACCTTCGGCGTCAAAGACATCATCAGCCTTGACGGAACCACCGGCGAAGTCATGTCGGGCGAAGTGGAAACACAAGAACCGAAACTTTCGGGCGACTTTGCCAAGTTGATGAAATGGGCCGACGAGTACCGCACGCTGGCGATTCGCACCAACGCCGATTCGCCTGCGGACAGCAAGCGAGCTCGCGACTTTGGTGCCGAAGGCATCGGTCTTTGCCGTACCGAGCACATGTTCTTTGACCCTGAGCGAATCACGCACATGCGTTCGATGATTTTGGCTCAAGACGAAAAAGATCGTCGTGCCGCACTGAAGAAATTGCTTCCTTTCCAACGCAAAGATTTCGAAGG
>NZ_JBFHFD010000325.1:0-9301 GCF_041583735.1 Novipirellula sp. | reverse complement strand
GAAACCTATTTATGTCCCTCTGCTCCTGACAACCACCAGCCCGATCGACTTAGTTCAGGGATGAGCACGGCGACAACTGATTATGTTCCTCATGGAGAAGTGACTAAAAACATTGTTGATGCAGGTTATGTCAAACCACGCGTGAATCGCCGAGGGTTGTTCCATGCATCACGAGTCACTCGATTTCGGGACGTCTTGGACGGACTCTCGAACACGATGTTGTTAGTCGAGTGTGCGGGGCGGCCCCAGTATTTTGTGATGGGGCGACTTGGACCCTCAACCAATAACAATGGCTGCGGCAATGTGAATGTCACCAACTCGCGAGCATCGCTTGGCGGTTGGGCAAACCCGGGCAACTTTATTCCCATGCACGGTTTCTCGGCGGATGGGCTGAGTTGTTCAGGACCTTATGTGATCAACAAGACCAACAATAACGAAGCCTATTCGTTTCACGTTGGTGGACTGCAAATCAATCTTGCCGATGGCAGCACCCACTTTGTTTCGGAACAGATTGATGCGGAGATCTATGCTTCGCTGATTACGTATCAAGGACATGAAATCGTCTCTGATTTCTAATCGTTAGCGGTCAAAACACAATGTCACGAAATGTTGACGATCCCGAGCCGGATGATCACCAGGACGACGGGGCGTTAGCGGCGACCTATGCCGATGGTGTCCAGGACGCAGCCCCGCGACAATCTCGCGTCGTCAGTGAAGAAACGAAAACTATGCTGCGGCTTTCGATGTTGCCCGGGGTGGGGCCGCGGATCTTGACGGGACTGTTGGATCGATTTGGATCTGCTGAAAAAACGCTGCAGGCTGCGGATGCTCAGTTGGCATCGGTGCATGGGGTCGGGCCCAAATTGGTGCACGTGATCCGAACCGCGTCGCACCATATCGATGTCGACGCGATCATCCAGTGGTGTGCTGAGCAGGATGTGGCGATCATTTCGTCGGAGGACGAAGACTATCCCCAACCGCTTTTTGATCTTCCTGACGCGCCGCCGATTTTGTTCGTCAGCGGTAACCTGCTGGCGACCGATGAACTTGCCGTGGCGATTGTCGGGACGCGTCACGCGACGACGTATGGATTAAAGCAAGCCGAGCGGTTTGGTTATGCCATGGCGCGAGCGGGGATTACCGTGATTAGCGGGATGGCCCGTGGGATTGATTCGGCCGCCCACGAAGGGGCACTCAACGGAGCCGGCCGAACGATCGCGGTTCTCGGTAGCGGGTTGGGCGAGATCTATCCGAGCGAGCACAAGGGATTGGCCGAAATGATTGCAGCCGCCGGAGCGGTGATTAGCGAATATCCACCCCACGCCAAACCTCACGCTGGTATGTTTCCACAGCGAAACCGGTTGATCGCTGGATTGTCGTTGGCCACCTTGGTGATCGAGGCTCCGGATCGTAGCGGTGCCCTGATCACGGCCCGCTTGGCGTGCGAGTTGAATCGCGAGGTGCTGGCACTGCCCGGTCCGGTAACCAGTCGAATGTCACGCGGTTGTAATCAATTGATTCGTGATGGCGCCAAGTTGGTGCAAACGATTGAAGACGTGCTCGAAGGGATTGGGCCGATGTGTAACCCAATCGATGCGGGCGATGGCCAATCGATTCGCAGTGGTGCTGATTTGCTGCTCAATGAACTCGAGCGAGCGGTGCTCGAGGCTGTGGGGGAATCGAGTACGCCGATCGATGAAGTGATTGTCAAAACGGAACTTCCCGCCCACCGCGTGATGGCCACGATCAGCGTTCTGGAAATGCGTTCGCTGATCCGCCGATTGAGTGGCCAATACGTCTCGCGAATCTAGTTGCTGTGGATCTCGCCCGCTCGGCGTCCACCACTAACTAGGTAACCTTGTAGCGGTGCGGCGCAAGCCGCCCGGTCGAAAAGGAACGCCGGGGCTACGAATCCTTCATCGATTAGCCCCTTTACTTAGTAATGAGCCCCTATTCGCTAATTTGCCCCTCGTTTGTCTGGCATGCCCTTTGCTCCTTGTCTTTGTTGCCCTGCTGGAACTGGGCAATAAATAACGAACACAAATGGGAACAAGATGGTCTACGTGGGGTGGTATGTCGGATCGGTTATTGGTGCCTTGTTGATGCTGGTCGCCATGACGGCGATGCGTCATGACGAGCGAAAGCACGTCGGACGTTTTGGCTGGATCGTGATTATCCTGCTCTGTCCTCCTCTGGGCTTTCCGCTGTTTCTGATCTTTGCCGGCAAAAAGATATCCGCCGAGCACGAATTGCGCGGCATCGTGCAAATGCCCCCTTGTCCAAGTGTCGAAGTGCACGACCGCTGTGGATTGTCGAGCATTGGCATCCGCCGTGGGCTGGCCCCTTCGACGCCTGGCAATTGTGTCAAGCTGTTGGCCAAACCCGAAGAAATGTACCAGCATCTTTTTGAGCTGATCGACTCGGCGACCGAATCGCTACACGTCCTTAGCTTCATCATGGCGGACGATGATCTGGGACACAAAATCATGGACAAACTGGCGGACAAAGCCCGAGATGGCGTCGACGTGAAATTGTTGGTTGATGGCGTGGGGGCGTTTTTGATGCCCGATGAAATGCTCGACACCGTTCGCGATGCGGGAGGCGAAGCGATGACGTTTAAGCCTGTCTCGCGGTTATCGCGGTTTGCCTATTTGAATTTTCGTAATCATCGAAAACTGGTGATCGCCGATGGCAAACGGGCACTTGTCGGGGGGGCCAACTTGGTGCAGTACGAAATCACTGAAAATCCCGATGGCGATACTTGGGTCGATCTCTGTGTGGCAATCACAGGGCCCGCCGCGTGTCAAATCGAAGCGGTGTTTCAATCCGATTGGCGGTTTGTCAATCGCGATCATTCGCTTGATGAAGCGGACCTGCAAGAAGAGTCTCCCTGCCATGGTTGTTTCGAATCAAAGCAATGCGAACCAAAGTTGTTGCCATCGAAAAAGAGCGACTTGGAAACGAACGACCCGAAAAGAAGCGACTTGGGAAAAGGGGAATCGGTACCCGCGAATTCCGAACAGGACGGTGGCAGCCGTGTCCAAGTGATTCCGATTGGTCCTGATGGGCCCGGTGAAGTCATGGAAGACTTGTTAATCACGGCGATTCAACGAGCAACGGAGCGGGTGTGGATCGTGACCCCCTATTTCATTCCTTCGTCCATCGCAATGCGATCGCTCGAGATGGCGTGTCGACGCGATATCGATGTTCGAATCATGTTTCCCAACGAGAGCGACATGATGCCGGCGGATTACGCACGATTCGAATACAGTCGTGATTTGCATGATGCCGGCGCCCGGGTGCTGCGGTACCACGATGGTGTCGTGCATACCAAGGCGGTATTGGTCGATGATGAGGTCGCGTTCATCGGGTCGGCGAACTTCGACATGCGCAGCTTTTTTCTTAACTACGAAGTGCTGCTGGCGATTCATGATCCTCGCATCCTGAAGCAGCTCGAGGATTGGTACACCACGCTGGAATCTCAGTGTGATGACCGCAAAGAGCCTGACTCGCTTCGTCGCCGCTTCTTTAGTACCGTCGCTCGGATCTTTGGATCGGAACTTTAAAGCGTCGGTTGCGGATCTTTTCCTGCCGTTCGACGGATCGAGAAGTGTGACAAAGGGGGATGTTTGCCGACTCCCTGGTGATTTTCTGTTCAGCGACTAACATTGACGCAAGTCCCTCGTCGGCTTGTTCCTTGTTTCCTGCTGTGCGTCCCGAAAGCGGTGCAGATGATCTTTAAGTGTCTGAAAAACAACCCTCCGCGGCAAGCATTGTCCATCGCTTGCTTGGTTGCGTTGCTGTGTTGCGAGTTTACAGACCCCTCGTCATTATCGGCTCAAGGGGGGGATGGTCTGCGAGCTGCCAGCACACGCCCGATTGACCAATTGCGGCAAGCCGACTCGTCGCCGACATTGCTTGTGGGGGCAGAGATTGTCACCCATCCCGGTGCGGCGCCAAAGGTTATGTCGCTATTGATCCAGGGGACGACGATCGTTCGTGTGGGGAGCGATTTGGAAGTTCCTGTGGGGGTCAAACGATTGGATCTCTCGGGCAAGCGAATTTACGCTGGTTTGATCGATGCATTTCACGAGGTGGAGCTTCCTGAGAATCCCGCGGTCGAGGGAACGGGGTATTGGAACCGCAATATCACGCCCGAGTACCATGCCGCTTGGGTCAGCAGCGACAAACAAGCCGACGACGGCAAACGTCGCAGCCAAGGAATCACAACGCAACTGCTCGCTCCAAGCGGCGGCATTTTGAAAGGCCGCAGTTGCGTGGTGCTGCTCACCGACGCCGACGATCCGCAACGATTGCTCAAAGCCGATGCTTTCCAGCATGCCACGTTGACCGTGCCACGTGGCAAGAAACGCGACAGCTATCCCAGTTCACCAATGGGGGCTACGGCACTGCTGCGGCAAGCGCTTTATGACGCGATTTGGTATCGCGATGCTAATCGGGTTTACCAGCGGAACACGAATTTGAATCGCCCCGAACCGTCGCTGGCACTCGAGCGATTGTCCGATGAGATTACCGAGGGTCGTTTTCTATTTGATGCGGCTAATGAACGGATGGCGATTCGTGCCGAAGCGATCGCCGATGAATTCTCGCTCTATATCCTGTTGCGTGGTTCGGGACGCGAGTACCGCAGTTTGGACGAGATTGCGGCGACCGGGCGGACGTTTTTGCTGCCCGTCGATTTTCCCAAAGTGCTGGCGACCGAGACGCTCGCTTCGATCAACGATTCGACACTCAGCGATTGGATGCATTGGTACTTTGCTCCCGAAAATCCCAAACGCTTGGCTGCTGCTGGGATCCAATTTGCCTTGACCACCGATGGGTTAGAGGATCCGGGAACCTTTCTGAAACAGATTCGTGTGGCCGTCGATCGAGGGCTGTCTCGCGACGTTGCCTTGGCCGCGATCACAACCACTCCGGCAAAGATGCTGGGGGTCGAAGATCGTGTCGGCGAGATTAAAACCGGGATGCTTGCCAATTTGGTGGTTACCGATGGCGACTTGCTGGATGCTTCGAGCAAGGTGCTTGAAACCTGGGTCGCGGGAGCTCAGTACAAAATCGCCGATGACACGGCTGCAGGCGACGATGATTTGCAGGGCAAATGGGCTACCACACTGGCGATGAATGGCAAAAGCGTCAAGGCAGAGTTGGTGTTCGAGAAAAAGGACAAGTCGTTCTCGGGCTATTTTCGCTTGGCAAAAAAGAAGAGCGAAAAAAAAGCCAAACTCGAAAAGTTGATTCGGCAGCGAGATCGTGTCTCGGCTTCGGTCAAACTCCACTCGTTATCGGATCGGTTTGATCAAGGAGTGTGGCAGTTGACCGTGCTGACGGTAGACGAAGATGACCAGGAATCGCCTCGCTTGATGGCCACGATTCTGTCCCCAAGCGGACAATCTGAAAAATTGACGCTCAATCGCATCGAGGAAACGACACAACTCGCGAAGGAATCGTCCAAGGAACCCGCGAAGAAAGCGGAGTCGCCCGAGCCAAAACAGAAACTTGTGTCCACAGCAGATCCGATCGCATTGGTCTATCCGCTCGGCGCGTTTGGGCTGACTGAACAACCCGAGCAGCCGCCATTGGTGATGTTTCGCGGAGCGACGGTGTGGACCTGTGGCGACGAAGGGATCATCAGTCCCTGTGACGTGCTAGTCCGAAACGGCGTGATTGCCCAAGTCGGGCAAAACCTAGCCGTTCCCAAAAACTGTGTGCAAATCGATGCCAAGGGGAAACACATCACTCCGGGGATGATCGATTGCCACTCGCACATGGCGACCGATGGCGGGATCAACGAATCGGGTCAAGCGGTAACGTCCGAGGTGCGTGTCGAAGACTTTATCGATAACACTGACATCACGATTTATCGGCAGTTGGCAGGCGGTGTGACCGCCGCCAATGTGCTGCACGGTTCGGCGAACCCGATCGGCGGACAAAGCCAAGTGATCAAATTGCGTTGGGGCGGCACGATGCAAGAGTTGAAATTTGACGGTGCTCCGCTTGGAATCAAGTTTGCTTTGGGGGAAAATGTCAAACGCATCTCTTCGCGTTACCCCAATACGCGAATGGGCGTCGAGCAGATTTTGCGGGATCAATTCCTAGCCGCTCGGCAATACGAAGCCGCCAACACCGCTTGGAACAATGGCGTTCGCGATCAATTGCCTCCTCGACGTGATTTGCAGCTCGATGCTCTTGTCGAAATCCAACGAGGCGATCGTTGGATCCATTGCCACAGTTATCGGCAAGACGAGATTGTCGCCACGCTCGATGTGCTCGAAGAATTTAACATCCGGATCGGAACGCTGCAGCATATCCTGGAGGGCTACAAGGTCGCCGACCGGATTGCCAAGCATGGTGCGATGGCGTCCACGTTTGCCGATTGGTGGGCGTACAAGTTCGAAGTCTATGATGCGGTCCCCTATAACGGCGTCTTGATGCACGATGCCGGTATCGTGGTCTCGTACAATAGCGACGATCCTGAACTCGGACGTCACTTGAACACCGAGGCTGCCAAGGCCACCAAATATGGCGGCGTGCCTGAGCAGGAAGCACTGAAATTTGTGACTTTGAATCCTGCGAAACAGCTTCGCATCGAGGACCGTGTCGGTTCAATCGAGGTCGGAAAGGATGCCGATTTGGTCGTCTGGAGCGGGCGTCCGCTGTCGACGACCTCACGCTGCGAGCAAACTTGGATCGATGGTCGTCGTTACTTTGATGTCGATCACGATCGCGAGCTTAGGCAACGCGATCGCGAGCTTCGATCGCGTATCATCCAAATCGCCTTGCAGGAACCGAAGCAGGAAAAGGCGAAGGAGAGCGAAGACAAAGTCGAGGAAGAGGATCGTTGGACACGGATCGACGTGTTCTGTAACGCAGGCCGAAACGCCGGAGGTGTACAATGAGAGTTTTGCAAATCACAAGTTGCTTCGTTGTGTTGTTGGGCTTGGCAGGCGGACGCGAATTGCCAGCCAATGACCAGATTCCCGGCGTTCCGCAGTCGCGACCGATCCTGATACGCGGGGCAACGCTGCATCCGGTTGACGGTGATGTGATCGACGAGGGCGATCTTTTGTTCGACGAAGGACGGATCGTTGCGCTCGGAAAGAACGTCCAAGCCGAAAAGGGAATGCGAGTGATCGAGGCCGCTGGAAAGCATGTCTATCCAGGGTTGTTCGATGCGATGACCGATCTGGGGCTGCGCGAGATCACGGCGGTTGATGTCACCGTGGATCATGCGGAACGAGGCGAGAAGAATCCCAACGTTCGCTCGTGGGTTTCGGTGAATCCCGACAGCGAGCTGATCCCGGTGGCGCGGGCCAGCGGAGTGTTGTTGGCTCATGTCGCTCCCGGCGGACGGTTTTTTCAAGGGCAATCTGCTGTGATGCAATTGGATGGTTGGACCGCCAGTGAGATGAATTTGTCCGCACCTAGCGCGATGTGCGTTTCTTGGGGAGCGACGCAAGTCAGCGACGCCGACGCCAAGGCGGAAGCCAAGAAGCGTGATCAGAAGTTAGAGGAACTGGACCAGTGGTTTGATCGAGCCGTCCGCTACGCCAAGCAGCGCGAAGCGGGGCCAGTGGCTGAGGATATTCGACTCGAGGCCCTGTTGCCGGTGATCGACGGTCGTTTGCCCTTGATGGTTCACGCGGATCGTCGCGACTCGATTGAGTCCGCCGTGGCGTACGCTCAAAGCCGAAAATTGAAGCTGGTGATTTATGGCGGATACGATGCTGCGGACTGTGCCGATTTGCTGAAGCGTTACGATGTTCCTGTGATCATTGCCGGGACGCTCCGTTTGCCGCTACGTCGCCACGATCCTTTTGATCATCCCTATACACTTCCGCAGCGGTTAAATGCGGCGGGGGTGAAGTATGCCATCGGCGGCGAAGGGCCGGGGTATCCAGGCGGTGCGTCGAACGTTCGCAACTTGCCCTACCATGCGGGGTGCTCAGTCGCCTACGGGTTGCCGCGTGAGGATGCGGTTCGCGCCATTACGCTATCGCCCGCGGAAATCTTGGGTGTCAGCGACCGTGTCGGCTCGTTGACGGCCGGCAAAGATGCGACGTTGATCATCGCGGACGGCGATATTTTGGAAACCGAGAGCAACGTGATCGATGCCTACATCCAAGGACGCAAAGTCGATTTGTCGAGTCGACATACGATGTTGTTCGACAAGTACCGCCAGAAATACAACCGCGGTCGCTAGAGGAGCATTTCGTAGCGGAAGTCGTCAAGACTTTCGTTCCATGACGCATGCCCCCGAAACTCTTGGCGAGTTTCGCTACGAGATGCTTCACAGCGTTGTGCGGGCACACTATGAATGCGCTGCCACGACCTCGTCAAAACTATTTAGATGCATCGAGATACCATCGGCGGGTTCGTCCGTTGCCACCGCGATCGCGGCGATAAAGGATTCGCGTGGATGGAATGAAAAGAATTTCCATTGATGCTCGCTTTCCAGTTCAGCATTGAGCATCCGGATCGTGGGGGAGTCGTCGTCAATGTTTTCGAACGCAAAATCGGACAGCGGCGTGTTCAGCCCCGTGCCAATCGCTTTGATGAACGCTTCTTTGAGCGTCCAAACCTTCAGAAATGCTAACTTGCGTCGCGCGGTATCGGTAAACGATTGAACGTATTCGATTTCAGGCGTCGAGAAATAGCGAGTTGCGAGCTCAGGATCGGTGCGTCGCTCGAGTCGTTCCACGTCGACTCCGAGCAACTGATGTTTCGCATGACCAATCCCGCACAACACCAAGCCATCGGTGTGCGCGATATTAAATGGGGTCGAAATTTCCGCAGGCGATTTGACCGCGGGTTTGCCATGTTGCAGACAACAAAACTCGATCGACTTCGGTGATACGTTGGCTGACCCTGCGGCTTGGCCCAACAAGTGTCGGGCCATTCCGCGTCCGACGATGTGTTGATTGCGGCTGGTCATCACGCGGAATCGGTCGGCCCGCTCGCACTCGGATTCATCGAGCCATTGATGGCAGTACGTTTCGATTGGACCTGGGTGTGCGGACGAACTCGTCGCATGCCAAACGCGAACAACCGCTTCGTTGTTGGGTGAGTTCGTGGCAGCACGCACAGAGGACATCGCAGTGAGACGAGCGGAGGAGTGAGATGAGGGAAGCATGGCCGCTATTTTCGTTAAAACCGCGATAGGCGAAAGGAGTGCTAAAGTCGCCGTAAACGAAATCGATTGAAAAGGTTCAATGAGGGCCGGGGGTGGCGGTCGATTTAATGATAACCGTATCTCGGGTCGGTTGAATTAGATAACACGGTT
>NZ_JBFHFD010000324.1:0-9318 GCF_041583735.1 Novipirellula sp. | reverse complement strand
TGGTGAAATGATCGATTTCGATCAAGCTCGGACCTTGATGGAGCAAGACGTGATCGAGATTATTCCGCTCGCTTACATGCGTGGACGGACCCTCAACGATGCCTTTATCATATTGGACGAAGCACAAAACACGACCGTCGCCCAAATGAAGATGTTTCTCACGCGGATGGGCGAACGCAGCAAAATGGTGGTCAGTGGCGATATCTCGCAACAAGACTTGCCGCGTGGGATCACCAGCGGATTGCGTGATGCGATTCAACGTCTCAGCGACATCGAAGGCATTGGCATCGTGCGACTGCGTCGAAGCGATATCGTGCGTCACCGTTTGGTGCAAAAAATTGTGGAAGCTTATGACGATGACAAACATCATGAGAGCGAAAGTTTGCATGATGAATCCCATCACCCGCGTCATCCTAGCGAGGGCCCTAAGAACCGCGAGTAGTTCCGACGTGACGTGAAACCGATTCGTTCGGGCCACATACGTTCAGACAATCCCGCTTTAGAGAGTGGGGCTCTAGGTTTATTGTGATGAGTGGCACAAGCAAACAACGAACACGCCAAGAAAGGATCGATTCGCTTGGGATCCCCAAGCCTCGGTTGATCCAGTGGTGGCAGCGCAGCGACAAGGCCGACTTTTCGATCCGCGTCGGCATGGCGATCCTTGCTGCGGTATTGATGCTCGTGCTTTGCCATGCATGGCGACCTTCGTTCGCCTATCGCAAAAACGCGATCCCCGCGCGGGACATCATCACGCGGGTCACGTTCCAAGTCAAAGACGAACTGGAAACCGATGCGGTCCGTCGCCAGAAACGCCGCGAAGCCCCGGTGTTGTATCGAAATCGCACCAAACCGCTGGATCAATTGCGAGCGGTTCTGAAGGACCAATTGTTCTTGGCTCTGGGGGCACAGTCGTTTGACCAGATGAACGAAGACGAACGAAAAGCGTTCGCTCAGTTCTACGAAGGTGACGAAACCGCAGAACCCGGTGACACATCAGCGGAACGCTTCGCCACGTTGAAATCCGTCTTAGCCGATGACCCTGAATTGATCAAAGTCGATGCGGCCGTCGGCACGGCGATGGAGCCGATGTACAAACTGGGTCTGCTCAAAGCGATGCAGCACACGCCCGACCAGGGCAACCAGCGGATGATCATGGTCTATCCGGCCGGTCAACCCGACGAAGCGGTACCGGTCGAAGTCAGTCAGGTGCGAATTGCGCAGGCGAGCAGCAATCTGCAGTCGTTGTTGCAAGAATACTTTCGTCCCAGCTTCGGCAGCGAACGTGGCCAAGTGGTCGCGGGCATGATCAGCGATTGGATTGTCCAGCGGTTGCCGCAGTACGAGACCTTGCAATACGACGACGAGTTGAGCGAACGGGCACGATTGGATGCCGCTCAGAATGTCGAACCCGTCATGACCTCGTATTACTCCGGCGATTCGAAGTTAGCCGAAGCGGGTAAACCCCTCGGGCTGAAAGAACTAGCGCTGCTGCGAGTCGAGGGCAAAGAATTTGTCAGCCGCATGGGTTGGCGAGACAAAATAGCACGCTTCGCTGCTTTTTCCGGAATGATCGCTGCGTTGTATTTACTATGCGGCGCTTACATCTTTTTTGTCGAAGACCGCAGCCTGTTACAGGACCAAAAGAAATTAGCCAAATTATTGGCATTGATCGTGACCGCTGTCGCGCTCAGTTTTTATGCATCCCGCGACGAGTGGCGTAGCGAATTGATCCCGCTTGTGCTGGCGTCAATCATCGCCGCGGTGGTCTATGGACGCGAACTCGCACTGCTGTTGATGGCCGCCGCGTGCCTCAGCGTGACGTTATTCCTGAGTGCCGAGCTTTCTGAATTAGTCATGATGTTGGCAGCGTGCACAAGCTGTACGCTGCTGCTAGGACGCATTCGCAGCCGCACTCACTTGTTGTACGTCGGCACGATCTCGGCCGTCATCACCGCAGCCACCGTAATTGGCGTTGGCATTGTCACCTCGCAAACGTTGTCGGTGGTCGATGCGACTGGTGACATCGTAGGCGAAGTGGAATCGCTCTACCGCGGCCCACAATTTGACGTGGTCTTGTGGGGACTAGGTCGCGAAGCGATGTGGGCAGGATTCTGCATCGTGGTTTCCTCGGCTGCAATGACCGGACTCTTACCGCTAGTCGAAAAAGCGTTCCGAGTGCAGACGGACCTCAGTCTGTTGGAACTTGGCGATGCCAGCCATCCGCTGCTGCGTCGACTCGCTCAACGTGCGCCGGGGACATACAACCACAGCATCAATGTGGCTTCGATTGCCGAATCTGCTGCCGATGCGATTGGCGCCAACGGATTGCTGGTCCGCGTGGGCGCTTATTTCCATGACATCGGCAAGATGTTCAAACCTGAATACTTTATCGAGAACCAAAGCGCCGGAGTGAACCAACACGATTCACTGCAACCGGCAATGAGCACGTTGGTGATCATTGCGCATGTGAAAGACGGCGCGGATTTGGCGCGCAGCCATCATTTGCCCGAATCGATCATCGATTTCATCTTGCAGCATCACGGCACGACGCTGGTGGAGTATTTTTATCGCGAGGCGGCTCGTCGCAGCGAGGAAGATCCCAACGGGGAATCGGTCAGCGACAAAGATTTCCGCTATCCTGGACCGAAACCGCAAACGCTCGAAGCCGCGGTGATGATGTTGGCGGATACGGTCGAGAGTGCCAGCCGCACCCTGGTCGACCCGACTCCGTCGCGAATCCAAGGGCTTGTCGACGCTATTGCTCAAAAGAAAATGGCGGATGGCCAGTTCGATGAATGCGGATTGACGTTCCGCCAACTCGATCGCATCCGCACCAGTCTTGTCAAATCTTTAACCGCCATCTATCACGCACGTGTCAAATATCCTGGACAACAATCAGCCTAACGAGAGCGGCGACCAATCGGCCCCGAAACTCTCTATCGAAATCGTGACGGACGACCCGCTGCCTGAGCCCGCTTGGTACGACCGCATTCGTTCCGCCGTGACCCATGCTACCGCGTTCCGTGGTTATTCCTGCGGCGAGATCGGGGTCCGTGTGAGCAACGACGCCGAGATCCGCCAGATCAACGCACGGCATCTGGCCCACGACTATGAAACTGATGTCATCAGTTTCGCCTACACCGACGAACCGCCGAGGATCGAAGGGGAACTCGTCGTCAGCCTCGAAACCGCCCAACGCGTTGCCGAGCGTGTCGGTTGGTCTGTTGAGAATGAGTTGTTGCTGTATGTCGTCCACGGCACCTTGCACATCGCCGGCATGGACGACCTCGAAGACGATGTGCGGCAAGAAATGCGGGCTGCGGAATGCCAAGTGATGCAGTCGTTGGGGATTGAGGACATCATTCACTACGGTCCCGATCGTGTGGACGTGAACATCCAACCGAGCACCTTGCTACCGGAGACGCGGTCATGACCGATTCGGTAGCTTGGGGGTTACTCTCGGCTTTGGGCTTTGTGTTCAGCAGTATCGGGGGTCTTGGCGGCGAATTGCTGGACCGATTCGCCGGACGTCCTTTGGAAGCCTATTGCCGGTTGAATAAAAACCGCGAGCGTTTTGGTGCCGTCATCGATCATCAAGACGCAGCGATTCGTGGCAGCGAATACTTGCGGATGATCGGGACCGTGTTGTTCCTGATCTCAGGCACGACGGCGCTTTTTGTTGCCGAAGAGAATCCGATTGGCCGTGATCTGCTGATTTGGTTTTTCACCGCCGGTCTCTCGATCATGTTGGTGCACGCCTGGGTGCCGACGGCGGTAACACGCTTTGCCTCGACTCAAGTGCTGTATCACACATGGCCGTTTTGGCGATCGTTGTCGATTTTCATGCACCCCTTATCGGCGCCGGGAGAATTGGTCGAGGTGATCACTCGACGCTTGGCTGGAAAACACGAGCATGAGGACGAAGACGAAGAGCAACTCGAAGACGAAATCCGCACGATCGTCACCGCGGGCGAGCGGGAAGGCTACTTTGGGCCGGGCGTTCGTGAAATGATCCAAGGCGTCATGACGCTGCACGAAGACCCGGTCGGTCACATCATGACGCCGCGAAGCGATGTCGATGCGATCGAAGTTTCTTGGGAATGGGACCAAATCCTAAAGACGATCGTTGAAGCCGGCCGCACTCGCTTGCCCGTTTACAATGGCACGCTCGATAACGTGGTCGGGGTGTTGTACGTCAAAGATCTGCTGCCCTTTCTCGAAGCCCATCATCAACCCCAGGAACCGGTGTGCGAGATCATGCGACGGCCCTGGTTTGTCCCGGTCGATCGATCGGTCGAGTTTCTGCTGCGTGAATTTCTGCATAGCCGCAGCCACATGGCGATCGTGCTGGATGAATTTCAGCAAACTGCTGGAGTGGTCACGATCGAAGATGCGTTGGAAGAAATCGTGGGCGAGATTGTCGACGAGTCCGACGAAGACGAAGAGATCGGACTGCAAGTCATTGACGATGACACGGTCGAGGTGGATGGTCGCTTGATGATCGATGACCTGAACGAATTGCTCGGCTGGGATCTGCCGGAAAGCGACGACTACGAAACCGTCGCCGGCTTTGTCCTGTCGCACGTCGGATCGATTCCCGAGACCGGGACGCGGCTGACGCTGGGCGATTCAGAGATCGAAATACTAAAAGCGAGCAATCGCAAGATCGACTCGATGCGAATCCGGCGCCAAAACGTTACCGACCAAAAAGTGGGGTAGCAATTCCACTCATATTCAGTGGTAAGGGCGCCGGTGGTGACGTTTGGCAAGCGAATCACAGGCAAACTCGACTCGCGTGCAAATTTCATCGTCATCGTCCTGTATTTCGACGATTTCGAATGCCGATAGACACCGTTCCCGTGATTGTAGTTCGCTACTTACAGAGCTACACTATCCCGAGATCAAAACCATGCAATTAGCCCTCTCTCTACGCGGATTCGCAGATGAGCACCCCTCCCAAATTGGATACTAAAGAAGCCGGAGTCGCTAAGCTGTCGATCGAAGGCAGTGATATCGACTTCCCCGTCGTCGAAGGCTCCGAAGGGGAACGCGGAATCGACATCAGTCAGCTGCGAGCCAAAACCGGACTGATCACTCTGGACGACGGTTTCGTCAATACCGGCAGCACCAAGAGTGCAATTACGTTTCTTGACGGGGAAAAAGGAATTTTACGCTACCGCGGTTACCCGATCGAAGAACTCGCCAAACACTGCGACTTCGTCGAAACCGCGTTTTTGCTGATTTACGGTGAATTGCCCAACGCGTCTCAAGCCGAAATTTTTCGCGCCGGCATCCGCGACCATACCATGATCCACGAGGACATGCGGTCGTTCTACAATGGGTTCCCACGGGACGCCCACCCGATGGCGATCCTCAGCAGTGTGGTCGGAGCGCTTGCCACGTTCTACCAAGATTCGCTGAATCCGAATGATCCAAGCCAAGTCGAAATCTCGCTCTATAGACTGCTTGCCAAACTGCCGACGATTGCGGCTTACAGCTACAAGAAGTCGATGGGGCAACCGTTCATGTATCCGAACAATGACCTAAGTTATTGCGAAAACTTTTTGCACATGATGTTCGCGACGCCTGCCCGCGAATACATGGTCGATCCCGACTTTGCCGAAGCGCTAAACTTGTTGTTCATCGTCCACGCGGACCACGAACAAAACTGCAGTACATCGACCGTCCGCATGGTCGGCAGCAGCAATGCCAACCTGTTCGCTTCGATCTCAGCCGGGATCGGCGCGTTGTGGGGACCGCTGCACGGTGGAGCCAACGAAGCGTGTGTGAACATGCTCGAAACGATCGCCAAAGACGGCGGCAACGTGCAGAAATATGTCGATATGGCCAAAGACAAGGAAAACGGATTCCGTTTGATGGGATTCGGTCACCGCGTCTACAAGAACTTTGACCCACGGGCGAAAATCATCCGCGCCAGCTGCGACAAATTGCTCGCCAAGTTGCAATTGGATGACCCCTTGTTCGAGGTTGCACAAAAGTTGGAAGAAGTGGCGTTACAAGACGAGTACTTCATTGAACGAAAACTGTATCCCAACGTCGACTTCTACTCGGGTGTGATCTACCGCGCCTTGGGCATTCCGATCCAGATGTTCACGGTGCTGTTTGCGATTGGCCGATTGCCAGGCTGGATCGCCCACTGGGAAGAGATGCACAACAACCCATCGACCCGGATCAATCGTCCTCGCCAAATCTATACCGGTGCGACCGAACGCGCATTCGTGCCAATCGAGCAACGCTAGGCCCGTTTTACCGCCGATCAATCCGCAGCAACGAAAGCCGCGAAGACTATCGGCAGCGGTGGCTTCACCTCCCCAATAAGCTTTGCTTTTGGGGAATGGCCAGAACAAGCAGAGCAAGTTCTGAGTGGGGGACTCTTCTCGAATCACACTAATGGCTGGTGCTCAGCCAAATCGCTATCCCGAGATAGCCGACCGCGATCCAGTCGCGGATCGTCCAGCGGTCGCTACGTGCGTTGAATCGCAAATAGTCAAGCAATCTGCCGGTCGGACATCCAAATCGGCAATACGCCATCGGAACAAATAGCGAGGCGACGATTCCGACCACGAAGACCGCGATCGTGGCCCAGCCCGCGATGCGAAAAACGTAGGCGTCAAACGGCTCGATATCGACCAAGCTGAATGGCAACGCCGCCATCACCACCACCAGACACCACAACAACAGCAAACCAGGCAAAAGCATCAAGAGTTTGGAAACCGAATGTCCAAGTTTGACTTGATACCGGATCCGCCCTTTAATCAACTGCTGAACCGCACCATGCGGACACAGGTGCGAACAGTAGATATTTCGCTTGCTAAATAACGGACAGGCAAACGCCGCGATCACCAGCATCGCCAATCCCGGTGCCATTTGCAGCGGCACCCCATGCTTGGCCCATCCCGCTATCATCGCCTGCGACACCAAATTACCGGCAATCAAGCCAAGGTAAACGATCAACGTCAACTGGAACACGATCCGAACGCGTTTGTTGGCTCGCAGCGATGTCGACCCGATCACGATCGCGGCAATGATCACAATCATGGTGCCGATGTCGTGCACTGAAATCTGGAATCCCGATCGACGCTTTGGGCGAGACGCTTCGAGTTCTACTTTCTCGCGATGTTTTTTCGCGGCTTCGACCACTCCATCGGCCACCGCCATACTGGTCATCGTCGCCCCGGAAACCCCTTCGACTCGCATCTCATAAAGATCCGCCTCGGCGAGCTGTTGCAGTTTCATCGCATCAAACGTGGAACGAAAATACGAGTCCTCGCGAACGTAGCCCACGTAAGGCTCGTTATCGTACGATTTTCCAATCGCGATCCCGACCACCGCGCCGTCGCGGTCCAAACCAATCAACGTGTCCGTCGGGCCTTGATAGCCAACAACGTTGTCCGCCGCAGGGGAAGTGCGTAGGACTTGCCCGATCCGATCGCCGCCGGAATTGACCGACCAAACCGCCGCGTGCGCCGCATTGGGTTCAATAGAATCCGCATTGGGAAACAGCACTTTGACGTCATCGAGCGAAAGGGGCGTGGGAAAACGCAGCGAACCGACTTCGCCCCCCAAGCGGTGAATGATCGATTCTTGAATCGCCAAGCTAGTGAGTGTCGCGCCAGACACCGCATCGACGACACCGACGCGACCGATCTCGTCTCGCGATTTCCCATCGAGCGAGGACATGAACTGCTCGTTTCGCTCGACTTCTAACAAATGGTCTCGCGTGTCTTCGCTTGAGAGGATCGAGATTCCGACGACATGATCCAAATCATCGAATCCGATCAAAACATTTGTCGGTCCGGAAAAACCGATGATATGATCGCTTTCGGGAGAGGTCTGGACGACGTAACCGAGTGATTGGCCATCCGCGTCGCTGACCGCCATTCGCCCATCGTCACTTGCCACGCCCGCAAGCGACGCCGCAGCGGGGAATAACGATATTACCTGGTCGACCGACAGATCGGCGATCGCAGTAACGCGGGCCGAAGAGCTCGCGTATTGAAGGTGAATCAAACCAATGATCGAAACAAACACCGCCAAGCGTGCGAGATGCACAACAAGGCGGCGAACTTGAAATCGCTCTGCGTTGACGGGATCCAGCGTCATTACTTGGCAGGAACCACACGAATCGCATCCGCGTGAACATTGCCGCTACCGTCGGCCGAAAGCGTCACGGCACAATCTTCGCCACGCTTCAGCTCAAACGTGCCAAGCGAAATGAACAGGTTGTCGACCGGAGGTGCCGCTTTCATGTTCACCGTTTTGGTGACCATGTCATCGCCCGTTTTGATCTCCACCCGCACCTTATCGCTGCGGTTTTCATGCGACTGATAGGCAATCATGATCTGATGTTTGCCCTGGGCAGGCGCGGCAAATTCAAACCGAATCGATGCATCTTTGCCACTGCCATAGAGGTAGTGCGAGCCAACGAATTTTGGCAAACCCGCTCCCTCGGTCCAACCGCCTGTCTTTTTCGCCTTGGTATCATCGATCACCAAACCGCTGATTTTTGCGGGGTCGATACCATGCCCTGATGCCTTGCCGCTGGTTGGCAATCCGGTCGGTGGTGCCAATGGCAGCGCATCATCCGGCACCATGATCTCGGATTTAACGGTTTCGCGGCGTGCCTTGCCCGGCAATTTGAGCAGCTCGTCCATTTCCGACCAATACTTGCCATACACTTCACGCGGCGTACAGTCGTGACGAACACAGACGCTGGCCGCTTTGCCGACGACTTCGCCCATCATCCCGCACGTCCGCATCACGCGCACAGTCCCCAAGGCTTCGTGTGTCACACTGATGCAACGCCCCGCCATGAATAGGTTCGAGATATTTCGCGAATAGAAAGTTCGGTAGGGAACCGGATAACCGTAGTTGCGATCAATCCGTCGGTCATGAACCGCGACCGAGATAAACGGGTTATCGGGAAACTTTTTAGCGTACTGCTCTTTAGGATAGTGCAGGTCGATCGACCACGTGCTGGGGACACAACCGTCAGGATAGGCGACTTTGTTCACCACATCGTCTTGCGTTAACACAATGTCACCTAGCAAGCGACGCGATTCACGCGGACCGCCGATGTAGGCAACCCAGGTCAGGTAGGCGTTCTTGTGCTTGTCCGCACCGTCGCCGTTTTTCATCGCGTTAAACGCACCATAAACCGCTCGCAAATTCCAATCGCGGATTGCTTCGGCATGCTGGATCGGGTCCTTATCAAATCCACTTTCCCAGAACCATTGACCGTGGTGGTCACGTGGATAGGGGAAATCGTCCATGCTCAACTGCAGTGCCCATGGCGTT